>CAYNXW010000051.1:0-12012 GCA_964401265.1 uncultured Pirellulales bacterium
CCAGGTAAGAAACGGAGCATAGCCTCGGTTGTGAAGCTGCAGGGTCCCAAGAGGGGAGATGGTAAGAGTTGGCACCTTGGTGAGCACAATGCAGAAGAGCACGCTGAAGCGTGAACTCTTACAGAAGAAGGGGGTTGGGAGAATCCCCCGATTTGACATCGGGGGCTGGGTAGTGGAGGACCCCCGGTTTACACCGGGGGCTTCTAGGGGTGGGGTATAAGTAACTGATATACGGGGGGTTATGGCTTTGGTCATTGCGATGGCAGGGCCAGGCTGGAGGGGAGCGGATGAGGAGGAGTCTTTGCGGTTCGAGCAGGCAATGGGACTCGGGCGGGGAGACATCGTGACGGACGATTTAGATGCGATTGCCCTGGAGAAGGGGGGTGATGGTGGTTGTCGGTGGTGGTAGTTATTGCTATAATCAGTTGTTATGCAAGAACGTACGGGAATAATGCGGTGTATCTGTCCGTGCCCGGTGCGGGCGGTCCTCGCGGTTTAGTGTGTCTAAGCCGGGTAGGGTTGGCCGTTGGGGCCGCGGGGTGGCGCCGGGAAGATCCAATCACATTTTCTTTATGCATTTATTGTTTTGAGGCCTTGGCAGTTGTGCGTGTGGAGAGGCGTGCGGCATAGGTGGGGGCCGTAAGGGCATTGTTGGCGGGGGCATTTTACAGGTGAGGAGACTATCGTGGATAGTGAGTACAGGCTGGGCGATCAGTTGGAGGGGATCGTGCTGGGTTTGGAGGAGAGTTACTTTGCGCATAAGCGGATTCATCACATAACGACGCGTTTCATGCCGAGCCGTGAGGCGGTGTATGGGTTGTTGGGTCGGCTTTTTGAGTTGGTTTTTCCTGGTTTTTTTGGTCGTCAGGACTTGTCGCTGGAGACGGTGGGGTCTTTTTTGCGTCAGGAGGTTGATGAGCTGAGCAACCAGTTGTATCGGCAGGTATTTCAGTGTTTCAGTTGTCGCAACGAGCGTGATCGGGCGGATATGGAGCGTCGTTCGCGTGAGGCGACGGAGGGTTTTCTGGCGACGTTGCCGCGGGTACGGGAGGTGTTGGCGAGCGATATGCTTGCGGCTTACAAGGGCGATCCGGCGGCTCGTGGCACGGATGAGGTGGTGTTCAGTTATCCGGCGACGATAGCGATAACGACGCACCGGTTGGCGCATGAGCTTTGGTTGTTGGAGGTGCCTTATCTGCCGCGGATTATGAGCGAATGGGCGCATAGTCGGACGGGGATTGATATTCATCCGGGTGCGCGGATAGGCAGGGGGTTTTTTATTGATCACGGGACGGGTGTGGTGATTGGTGAGACGACGGTGATCGGCGAGAATTGCAAGCTTTACCAGGGCGTGACGCTGGGGGCGCCGAGTTTTCCGCATGACGAGGCGGGTCAGATCAAGCGGGAGTATAAGCGTCACCCGACGTTGGAGGATGACGTGATAGTGTATTCGAACGCGTCGATTCTGGGGGATGTGGTGATCGGTAAGGGAGCGACGATAGGGGGGAGTGTGTTTTTGACGCGTTCGGTGCCGCCGGGTTGCACGGTGTCGGTGAAGCCTGCGGAGTTGAAGTATCGGAATCGGCCGATCCAGATGGAGCGGGGTTTTGTGCGGGATTATCAGATATAGGAAGAAGTCAGAAGTCAGGGGAAGTTGAAGAGTTTAAGGGTTGGGATAAGAGTCGCGAAGGGGCAGGGTCACAGAGGTACACAGGGTTGGTGTCGCTGCGCGACGGATATACTATACGCGGGCAAGATGCCCGCGACACGGTGTATTCATGGGCAAGATGCCCGCGACACGGTGTATTCATGGGCAAGATGCCCATGCCACGTGGTTAGAGGTTGTCGAGGGTGGGGCGTGCTTGTTGGGTGAGTTGGATGAGGGGTTGGGGGTTTTGTGGGGGGTGTTCTTGCCAGAGGTGCAGGAGGAGGTCGGCGATGGCGTGTTCGGAGGGATGCGTGGGGTCGGGGATATGTAGTGCGGCGGGGAGGTGGTATTGGTCGGGGTTTTTGAAGAGTGCGATGCAGCCGGCGAGGGCGCCTGTGGCGTAGTTGGAGGGTTGGATGCCCTGTTGGAGGGCGAGTTGCATGGTGCCGAAGAGGCGGTCGTTGGCGGCGAGTTTTCGGAGGGGGTCTCGTGCGGCGCGTTCGATGGTGTCGACGAGGTAGGGGTTTAGCATTCTTTGTAGGAGGTCCTGGGCGAATTCGTTGTAGCCGGCGGGGGTGAAGAGGGGGTCGTTGAGGGTTTCGTATTTTTTGCAGAGAGCGGCGCCGGATTCGTTGAGGAAGGCGTTGCGGCCGATGGCCATGAGGGCGGGGTCGTTTGCGAGGTCGGTCATTCGGGCGTAGCCTTTGTATTGGCCGATGTATGCGAGGAGGGCGTGTGTGGCGTTGTGGCCGAAGAGTTTGGCGTGTTCGAAGGGGAGGAGGTCGTCCTTTTGGGCGAAGACTTCGATGCCGGGTTTGAAGTCGGGTAGGGTGCATCGTGAGACGAGGATTCGGTTGAAGGCTTCGACGAGGAAGGCGCGGTCGAGGGAGGGTGTAATGGGTTTTAGTTTGAGTTGTGCGATTTCGTGTGGGTCGGTGACGACTCGGCTCATTTTGCCGATGACGGTGTTGAGGCACTGGTAGGGGTGTTTGAAGGTTTGGGGCAGGCGGGCGTTGAGGTTTTCGTGGAGGATTTCGGCGGCGTGGTTGTGGTTTTCGGCGGCGTAGAGGATGGTGGCGGGTGCGGAGGATCGTTGTAGTCCCTGGGCGATGAGTGAGGCGGCGCTGTTGTCTCCGCCTCGGTTGAAGAAGGCGACGGAGGGCAGGGAGGTATTGATTTCGGTGGAGGCGGCGAGGGCGTCGAGGAGTTGGGGTCGGTCGTCGGGGTCGGCGGGGTTAAGTATTTGGATGTGTTGGATGTCGATTGCTTGGATGCCGTCGGCGTGGGCGACGTTGATGCTGTAGCGTCCCTGGTGTTGGCGCAGGGCTTGGACGAGGATGGGGTCTACCTCGGCGATGACGATGCGTTCGAAGTGGTTGCTCTGGTAGGCTTCTTTGACGAAGAGGCCGGCTTGGATGGGGCCGAAGCCGAAGCCGGTATAGATGTGCGTGGTCATGGGGGGGGTCTCTTTTTTTGTTATATTGTGGTTGGATATATGATATCTGTTATTTAGAGTCGGTTTTCGAGGAGGTCAATTTCCTGTTGTTTGTTCCAGGTGTCGGTCCATTGGAGGGGTGTGGGTTGGATGTGGGGGTAGAGGATGGCTTTTCCGTCGATTTTGGTTTCTTTGATGAGTCGGAGGACGTCGATGGCGTTGTCGAGAGAGCCGACGGCGGCGACGTAGTTGCCTGGTGTGACGTCGTGTTTGGCGATGGCGTCGAGGGTGGCGGCGAGGTCGCTGGGTTCGCCGCCGGAGGAGCCGACGAGTTTGATTTCTCGGTAGTGGACGGCGAGGGCGTCGAGGTCGAGGAGGTGCTGGCCTTTGGGCAATCCGCCGAAGAGGTTGGCGACGCCTCCGGGTGCGAGCAGTTCGAGGGCGTTTTGTTGTACGGGTCGGATGCCGACGGCGAGGATGAGGTCGTCGACGCCTCGGTTGTTGGAGGATTGGGCGACGGCGTCGGCGAGTTTGTCGGGGGTGACGGTGAGGAGGCGGACGTTTTTCTGCTGGGCTTTGGGTCCTATGGTGGTGTTGACCTTGTCGAGTCGTTCGGGGACGAGGTCGGAGACGATGAGGGTGGCGGGATTGAAGGCGAGGGCCATTTCGGCATGTAGTCGGCCCATGGAGCCGGCACCGATGACGACGGTGAGGCCGCCGGGTAGGATGCCGATGTGGGGTTGGCGTGGTGCGTGGGGGCCTTTTTTGAGGAGGTGGTAGTTTCGTTGCTGGGCGGAGTAGACGCAGCTGATGGGTTCAGCCATGGAGACTTCGAAGTAGGCCTGGTCGGGGTTGGGCAGGGGCAGGAGGCAGCCGGCCTGGAGGACTTCTTCCTGTATGAGGATGTATTGTGCGAGGTTGCCTCCGAGGGTGTAGCCGACGGCGCATTTGTGCATGTTTTTGGCGTTGTCGCGGTAGCGTTGGCGGTGGTTGATGGGGTCGATGTCGACGGCGGGCTGTATGCCGAATCGTTGGCCGATCTGGTACTGGTCGCGGAGGTTTTGGCCGATCTTGACGAGGGTGACGGAGCCTTCATCGCCTAGGATGACGGGGTGCTGTTGCATGTCCCAGCCGTTGATGAAGGTGTGGTCGGGTCCCTGGTCGATGAGTTTGATGATGCTGGTGCAGACGCCGGCGGCGTCGACGCGTGCGAGGAGCTGGTTGGGGCCTGGCTGAGGGACGGGCAGGGTGGTGAGGGCGAGGTTGTCGAAGCCTCGGCCTGCGGCGACGAGGGCGTGCATGACGTCGGGGAGGGGCTTGTCGAGTTCTTTTGTGTAACGATCGTAGTTGGTCATGGTTCGTCCTTTTCCAGCTTGTAAGTAGGGTGTATGCCGGCAGGGGGTCATTCTAGGGGGTAGTGGGGGATGGGTCAAGGGAGTCAGGAGTTGGGAGTCAGAAGTGAGGTGTCGCCTGCGGCGACGGGCTATTAATCGCGGGCAAGATGCCCGCGACACGTTAGGACTGCTGGGGAGGTGTCGCTGCGCGACGGTGTTATTAATCGCGGGCAAGATGGGCGCGACACGTCAGGACTGCGGGGCAGATGTCTGAGACGCGTTAAGATCATGGGCAAGATGCCCATGCCACTATAGGGGTCGGGTGCGGACGCGACCGATGGCCATGTTGACGAAGACGAGTCCTACGAGGGCGAGCAGGATGATGGTGGTGAGGACGATGGCGGAGGTTTCGAAGAAGCCGAGGGAGACGGTGAGCCAGTCGTATTCGAGGCTGAGGAGGGGGGTGTGGGCGTTTTCGGCACCGGCGGCGGGCATGAGGACGAAGGCGGCGAAGATGAGGGGGCTGATGACACCGCAGGGATTACAGACTGGAAGTATCGAGAAGATGGTGATAGCGAGGGTCCAGGCGACGGCGGCGTTGGTGCGTCGGCAGTGGGCGCTGAAGAAGACGCCGAGAGCGGCGAAGAAGAAGCCGGTGCCAGCGGCGAGGAGGATGATGTGGAGGATGGCGGCGGGGTGGATGAGTCGAGCGGCGGTGAAGACGAGCAGGTGGGCGAGGATGAGGAGGTAGAAGGGGTAGCAGCGTGCGACGGAGCCGACGATTTTGCCGACGACGATCTGGGAGTCGTTGAGGGTGTTGGTGAGTAGGATGGGCCAGGAGCGAGCTTCTTTTTCGGTGGTGATGCAGGAGGCGGCGACGGCGGCGGTGCGGAGCAGGGCGAGGAAGAAGTATCCCAGGACGAAGACGATGTGGGTGACGGGGTCGTCGAAGAGTCCTTTGGCGAGGCAGGTGACGTAGAGGACGATGATAACGAGGGCGAAGATGAGTGCAACAATGGTGTTGGTGACGGATTGTTGGGTGCGGAAGCCGAGGTAGAATTCTTTCCAGATGATGGGTTGTCCTTTGACACGTCGGATGGGGCCTTTGGCGTGGTCGGCGTCGGAGTTGTTTTTTTGGGTGAAGAGGGGTTTTTGTCGTGTAGGCGATAGTGTTTGTCCGGTGGCTTGTCGCATGCCGACTTTGCGGACGATGATGGTGGCGAGGATGATCAAGGTGGCGGAGGCGGCGGTCATGAGGGCCAGGTGCAGGGGCAGGGAGGCGAGCGGTGCGTTGGCGAGGGGCGAGAGCATTTGTTCGGTGCGTTGGTAGAGCATGGCGAAGGGGTTGAGGTAGAGGGCGAGGCGGTTGAGTGTGGCCCGGGGTGCGCCGGCGGGTGTGAGGTTTTGGGCCAGTGAGGGCAGGGCGCCATAGAGGATGGCGCAGATTACGGTAGCGTAGATGACGACGGTGTGGGCGTGTCGGACGCAGGTGGAGAGGACGAGGCTGAGGCTGCCGATGAAGAGCAGAGCGGCGAGGGTGATGAGCAGAGCGGCGGGGACGTAGCCGGCGGTGATGCCGCCGAAGGAGCGTACGATGGCGAGTACGGGCAGGCTCAGGGCGAGCAGGAGGACGAGTTGGAGGAGTTTGCTGAGGAGTTTGCCGAAGACGATCTGGGTGGGGGTGATGGGTGTGGTCATGAGGGTGGCGAGAGTGCGTTTGTAGATTTCGTCGCTGATGGCGTTGGCGAGCATGACGATGGCGAGCAGTTGGGTGGCGCAGAACTGGTACCAGATGATGGTGGCGGTGACGGTTTTGGCGGCTTCGGCCATTCGGGAGGCGCGAAAGACGGGGCTAGTGAAGCCTGCGGCGTTGTAGGAGATCCAGGTGCCGACGACGAAGGCGGTGAGCAGGGCGATGTAGGCGAAGCGGAGGAGGTAGTTGCGTCGTCGTCGGCTGGCGACGCGGAGTTCTTTGTCGAAGATGGGGCCGGTGAGGCGGGTGGGATTCAGGATGTATGGTATGTTGGTCATTGGGTTAGCCGAGAGTGAGACGGAGAAGAGAAGAGGAACCACGGATTAACGGATTACACGGATTAAGAGAAGAGGTTGAATGGAGAGGCGTGAGGGGCGGTGTCGCTGCGCGACGGGTTGATTGGACTTGGTAGACGTTATTTGTAGAGGGTTCGGGCGCAGACGTTGGGTGTGCTGTGTTTGCCTGGATTCCCGCTTTCGCGGGAATGGCAATGGTGTCGCTGCGCGACGGTGTTTTTTCGCGGGCAAGATGCCCGCGACACGGTAAGGTCACGGACGGGACGCCCATGCCGCGGTTATTCATGGGCAAGATGCCTAAGTCGTGGTTATTGGCGGGCAAGGTGGATGCGACGTGATGTGTTGGGGTAGTCATGGTTAGAAGATTTTCTTTCTGAGTCGTTTTTTGGCGCGCCAGGTGGCGAGCAGGCCTATGGCGGTGTAGATGAGGGCGGAGATGGCCAGGGCTCGGGCAGCGCGTTTGAGGTTTCGGTAGGGCAGGTTGCCGGGCCAGCGGAAGCGGAGGTTGGTGGTGTTTTGGTGGGCGCGCATTTTTCCGGCGGTGGCGGCCATGATGGTTTCGGCCTGGACTACGGGGTTGATGAGGATGGTCGTGTCGGCGATGTTGTGTAGTGTTTGGCCGGTGGGTGTGTTTGACCGTGCGACGTTGCTGGCGAGTTCGGCGACGATTGGTAGGATGAGCCAGAGGCCCAGGGCCAGGGCGATATTGAGGATGACGGCGGTGGTGGTACGTCGTAAGCGGCTGGAGAAGTAGAGGCCGGTGCCGGTAAGGAAGATGAGCAGGGGGATGATGGTCAGGGCGACGAGGGGCAGGCGATGGGGTGGATGTAGCGGACGAGAGTGAAGAGGAGGATGTGTCCGGCGAGGAAGAGCCAGACGGGCATGCATCGTCGTAGGGCGCCTAGGAATTTTCCGCGGATGATCTGTGCGTCGGTGAGTGGTGTGGCCAGCAGGATGGGCCAGGAACGTGATTCGCGTTCGGCGGTGATGGAGGTGGCGGGCAGTACGACGGAGATGACGAGGCCGAGGAGGACGAAGAGGGATGAGTAGACCATGTGGGGACCTTCTTCGTCGAGGATTCTTTTGTGTTCTGCGTGGGCGTAGCTGGCGGCGAGGGCGAAGACGCCGACGAGGACACCGATGAAGGCGGCGTGTCGTCCGCCGCGTAGGAAGGGGGTGCGTAGTTCTTTCCAGAAGACGGGTGAGCCTTTGATGGGTTGGATGGCGGTGGTGGTTTGGCGGTCGGGGTTGTCGGGGCGTTGGGGCTTTTTGGGTTTTCTGGTTTGTTTGGCGGTGTTGGGGGCGGCGAGGCGTTGGGCGATTTTTTTCTCGCGTCGGCGGTGGAAGGGGTCGTTGTAGCCGCAGGCCTGTCGGAGGGCGACGGTGCGGACCATTTCGATGCAGACGGTGAGCAGGCCTGCGGAGAGGGCGAGCATGACGGCGCAGTGGAGGGGCCAATAGAGGCCCCCGCCCAGGGCGAGGGGGATGGGTGAGAACATGGAGCCGGTTTGGACGAACATGACGAGGAAGGGGTTGAAGTAGTAGAAGAGCTGGTAGGTTTCTTTTTCGGGCAGGACGTTTTGTTCGATGAGCAGGGCGGCGGTGGCGGCGGGTATGAGGAAGTAGAAGAGGGCCAGGGCGAGTGCGGCGCGTAGGATGACGACGTAGGAGCGGCGGTCGCGGATGGAGAAGAAGAGGCTGACCGAGGCGGCGAAGAGGGCGGCGGTGAGGGTGATGGCGAGGGTGGAGATGAGGTAGTTCCAGGGGACGCCGCCGAAGACGCGGACGATGGCGAGCAGTGGCAGGGAGATGGCCAGTAGCATGAGTAGTTGTGCGAGTCGGCCGAGGAGTTTGCCCAGGACGATCTGGGAGCTGGTGATGGCGGTGCTCATGAGGGGGCCCAGGGTTCGGTGGTAGATTTCGTCGGAGATGGCGGTGCTGAGCAGGGCGATGGCCAGGAGTTGGAGGGCGAAGAACTGGAAGGTGGTGATGGTGCTGATGACGTATTTTCCGGCTTCGGCCATTTGGGCGGTCTGGTTGACGGAGAGGGAGCGGTAGTCGACGTTGGCGAACCAGACGATGGCGATGAAGGCGGTCAGCAGGAGGACGTATCCGCAGCGGAGGGCGTAGTTGCGTCGGCGGCGGCTGGCGACGCGGAGTTCCTTGTCGAAGATGGGGCCGGTGAGACGGGTGGGATTGAGGATGGATGGCAGGTTGGTCATTTGGTTACCCGAGAGCGAGACAGAGAAGAGAAGAGGAACCACGGATTGCACGGATTACACGGATTGAGAGAAGAGGTTGAAGGAAGAGGCATAAGGGATAAGGGGAGGTGTCGCTGCGGGACGGGTTGTTTGGACTTGGTAGACGGTATTTGTAGAGGGTCCAGGCGTATACGTTGCCTGTGGTGTGGTCCCCTGGATTCCCGCCTGCGCGGGAATGACAATAGTGTCGCTGCGCGACGATTTCTATTGATGGGCGTCCCGCCCATGCCACGATTAATCATGGGCAAGATGCCCATGCCACGATGGGGTGAAGAGGTCATGGTTAGAAGATGTCCTTTCGCAGTCGCACCTGGGCGCGCCAGGCGGCGAAGAGGCCTAGGGTGGCGTAGAGGGCCGCAATGAAGGCGATGGCGATGATGGTGCCTATGGGGCCGACGGTGTCGATGGGGTCGGGCCAGTGGAATCTCAGGTTGGTGTTGTGGCCTGCGGCGGCGTCCATGACGACGGCGGCCTGAACAAAGGGGTGGAGGTTGGCGAGTGGTTCGATGACGTCGTCGTCGCGCAGGGTGATGGCGATGAGGGCGACAATGGGAATGGAGAAGAGCCAGAGGCCGAAGGTGAGCAGGAGGTTGGCGATGACGGCGGTGGTGGTTTTTTTGAAGCGGGCGCTGAAGTAGAGGCCGGTACCGGTAAGGAAGCAGGTCATGCCGGCGACGATAAGGGGGATGAGGATGAAGGTGATGGGGTGGACGTAGCCGACGACGGCGAAGAAGATTAGATGGCCTGCAAAGGGGATCCAGACGGGCAGACAGCGGCGGATGGCTCCGAGCCATTTGGCGTGGATGATGTTTCTGGTGGTTAGGGGGGTGGCCAGGAGGATGGGCCAGGAGCGTGCTTCTTTTTCGCTGGTGATGGCGGCGGCGGGCAGGACGGCGGTGACGATAGCGCCGAGGGCGAGAAAGACGCAGGCGTAGACCATGTGGACGTCGTCGTCGTTGAGGTCGTTTTGGAGGGCGAGGTAACTGCCGAAGAGGAGCAGGGCAGCGATGATGCTGACGATCCAGGCGGCGCGTCGGCTGCGGAGGAAGGGGCTGCGGAGTTCGCGCCAGAGGACGGGGCAGCCATGGATGCGGCGGTGGGTTCTGACGTGTTGGCGTGGGGCGGATTGGGTAGCGGGGTTGGCGGCGGCGGATGCAGGGGGTATGACTGGTGCGATGGTTGGCGTTGGGGCAGGGGTGCTGTCGCCGCCGATTTGTCGGAGGGCGGCGCGGCGGACGGCGCGGACGGAGAGGACAAAGAGCACGGCGGAGGCACCGAGCATGATGGCGCAATGCCACAAGCACGAGGCGGACATAGCAAAGGGCATGAAGCGAGCGGCCTGCATCGTCATGGTGCGGATTTGCAGGTTGAACCAGGGGTTGGCCAGGCAGAGGTAGGGGATCAGGTTTGAGGACATCAGGTCCAACTGGTCGAGGATGGCGACGGTGAAGAGCGGCAGGAGGAGGTAGAGGATGGCGAGGATGGCCAGGGCGAGGAGGATGACGACGTAGGGACGTTTGCAGTAGATGGAGAGGTAGAGGCTGAGCAGGCCGTTGAAGATCATGGCGGTGGTGGTGATGGCCAGCGAGGTGACGAGGTAGTCCCAGGGGATGCCGCCGAAGACGCGGAGGAAGGCGAGCAGGGGCAGGGAGACGGCGACGAGCAGGAAGAGCTGGAGCAGTCGGCTGAGGAGTTTGCCCAGGACGATCTGGAGGGAGGTGATGGGTGTGGTCATGAGGACGCCGAGGGTGCGGGCGGCGGATTCGTCGGAGATGGCGTTGGCGAGTATGACGATGGCGAGCAGTTGGGTGAGGACGAACTGGACCCAGACGATGGTGGCGGCGAGTTCTTGGGAGGCCTGGGCGAGGTAGGCGATGCGGCCTGGGCCCTGGTAGGAGGCGTAGCGCAGGACGGCGGTCCAGGTGAAGACGAGGAAGAAGGTGAGGACGAGGACGTAGACGGTGCGGAGGACGTAGTTGCGTCGTCGTCGGCTGGCGACGCGGAGCTCCTTGTCGAAGATGGGGCCGGTGAGGCGGGTGGGATTGAGAGTGTATTGTAGTGGTTTCATAAAATCACAAAAGAAGTCTCAAGGCCAAATTGGGTTGTCCAATCCATAAAGGAAATTCGAAATTCGAAGCACCAAAATTCGAAACAAATTCAAATGTTAGAAATTCAAAAGGGGAAAACGCAAGGTGTCGCTGCGCGACGGGTTGTTTGGATTCGGTAGACGGTATTTGCAGAGGGTCCGGGCGTAGACGTTGCGTGTGCTGTGGCGGCCTGGATTCCCGCTTTTGCGGGGATGACACCGGTGTCGCTGCGCGACAGTGTTTTCACGCGGGCAAGATGCCCGCGACACGGCAAGATCATGGGCACGATGTCCATGCCATGGTTTGATTGGGGGCAGGACGCGTGCGACAGTCTGAGTCTGGGTTGTGGGGTGTTGGGTTGACTCAATGGACGACGCCTTTGGTGAGTTGTAGGAAGGCCTGGTCGAGTTTGATTTGTTCGGGTTGTAGCAGGAGCAGGTCGAAGCCGGCCTGGACGAGTTTTCGGGCGATGAAGCCGTCGTTGAGGTGTCCGTCGGAGAGGGTGACGAGTAGTTGGCCGTCGTCGAGTTGGGCGTTGTGGATTTGGGGCAGGCTCTGTAGGAGTTCGAGGGCGGCGTTGGGGTCGCCGCCGACGCGGAGGTGCACCTTTTGGCCGACGCCGAGGCGCTCGCGGATTTCTTCGAGCGAGCCTTTGAAGACGAGTCGTCCTTTTTCGATGATGCCGACGTGGTCGCACATTTCTTCGAGTTCGCTGAGGATGTGGCTGGAGATCATGATGGTTTTGCCCATGCGTTTGAGTTCGCGTAGGAGTTCGCGTATTTCGATTCGGGCGCGGGGGTCGAGGCCGCTGGCGGGTTCGTCGAGGATGAGTACTTTGGGGTCGTGGATGAGTACGCGGGCGACGCCGAGTCGTTGCTGCATGCCTCGGGAGAGGCTGTCGACGGTGGCGGCGCGTTTGGACTGGAGGTCGGTCAGTTCGAGGACGCTTTCGACGATGGCGGCACGTTTTTTGCGAGGTATTTCGAAGGCGGCGGCGAAGAATTCGAGGTATTCGAAGACTTTGAGGTCGTCGTAGACGCCCATGAAGTCGGGCATGTATCCGACGCGTCGTCGGACGTCGCGGCCGTTTTCGACGACGTTGAGGTTGTCGATGTAGGCGGTGCCTCGGCTGGGTTCGAGGAGGGTGGCGAGGATGCGCATGGTGGTGGTTTTTCCGGCGCCGTTGGGTCCGATGAAG
>CAYNXW010000052.1:0-1610 GCA_964401265.1 uncultured Pirellulales bacterium
AGCTGTGTCCAGAAGGACCGAAAGGGCTCTTCGACGACCCGCAAGTAAGGGGTAAAGGTGGCGGCCGGCTTGGTGAGCATACCCGGGTCGGGCACAAGACCAGCCGCAACGGCGCTCCAATTCAGGCCGCCTTGAGGCGAGAGGCTCATTTTGGCGACCACGCCGAGAAAACTCACAACGACCAAGGCGACCAGACACTTGAGAAAGGCCTCAAAAATCCTGATGCCACCAGCACCGCAGTTGTAATACCTGACCACGAGGATACACACGACAGCAATACTCCCGGAGACAATCCAGCGGCCGAGGGCATCGTCCATGTTGGCGAAGAGTCCCGGCAAGAGGTTCTGGCGAATGGCAGCGGTCGCCAGCGAGTACTGAGGCAGGGACCAGATAATGTTTGCCGCCATGGTGGCCAGGATCCAGCCCCAGCCAAGCAGAGGGTTGATGTGGCGATTGATGGCCTGAAACGGCCGTTCACCCGTAGAGAGAGTTACATAACTGATGGCGCTGAGCATGACGACGCCCAGGATCATGGCCAAAGGCTGTAGCCATAGCAGGGAATAGCCTCCCAATACTCCCAGGTAGAGACTGCCGGCCAGCGAGCCACCGCCCAACGTGATAGCACTCTGGAGCCAGCCGGGTCCGCTAAGACGGGCGAAGACACCCAATGTGGCCAGTTTGCCGCGTCGATGGGCCTCGATTAACAACTGCTGGTCGCGGGCTACCTTGCCTTGAACGCTCGCGTCGGACGCGTGGGCAGCTGGGGGGCTATGTTGCGTGGGGCCCCTGGATTTGCGTTGATCTGGCATAGACTGATTTGAACCTCCGTACCAACTTGTTGCGGGGACAGATACACCCTTGAGACAAATAGGCCCGGCCTGACGTACATAGTCGATCAGGGCCAGGCCATCACGACAGGGCAAGCGGGTGGCAATGCGTTTAGAAGACGTAAACGACAGTCTAAGCGGTCAGGAAATCAGCGTGCGGTTCGCCCGGGAGAGCGTCGCAGTTTAGCTTGCTTCTTCTTGGCGGCGATCTTCTTCTTTTTTTCGAGGGTTTCGAGCAGCTTGATGGCTTTTTTGGGGTCGGCGACTTTGAGGATGCCGGTGGTCTTACCGCCGCGGGCGCCGGCGGTGCAGTAGGCGTAGTTGATGTTGATGTGAGCTGTGGCGAGTTTGTTGGCGATATCGGCCAGCGCGCCGGAGCGATTAGAAAGCGTCAGACAGAGCACCTCTGCTTCGCTGACCGAGGCGTTGATGCGACCGAAGAGGGCTCGTGTCTTGTCCGGTTTGTCGGTGACGAGCCGCAGAACGCCGTGCTCCATGGAGTCCATCATGGTCATGGCGATCAGGTTGATTTTATGATCGGCCAGGGCGTTTAGAGTCTGGGCGAGGATGCCCGGTTTGTTAATGAGAAACACGGAGAATTGGGTTTGCGTTTGCATAGTCAAGCTCCTCAGGTGGTTGGTGGGGGATCGCACGGGTCGGAGTCGGGCCCGTCCTCGGCGTTGAGGGCTTCGAGTGCCGAGGCGATATCCGAGCAGAAGAGAAAGACATTGTCCAACTTGGTCACTTTGAAGACGCGGTAGAGACGCGGATCGATGCCACAGA
>CAYNXW010000052.1:1620-11925 GCA_964401265.1 uncultured Pirellulales bacterium
GCCGTCTTGAGCCGCTGGATCTCCGCCGTCGCCGCCGCGAGTTTCTTCTGCAGCGAGAGGAAGACGCCAAGAGACTGGCTGCTGAGCATGACGGCGGAGGAGAGGTCGACGGCGATGCGTCGCTGGCCGTCCTTGTCGACCAGGCGGTTGAGTTCGGCGGCGGTGTCGTTGATGTGATAGGCGTCGAGGGCGTTGGGCTGTGCGAAGGTGACGACGGCAACACCTTGTTGCAGTCGGATGGTGAGGTGCTCGTAATCGGTCATGCGTAGGCTCCGAAAGAGAACAAACTCAAACGTCAGAGGTCACAATAAAAAGTAAGGTGCCGCCACAGGCGACCGGGCGTGCTCAGAGGCGCCAAGCCCGCGCCTCGGCAATCAGGTGTCTTGCTCCAGGGCGAAGGGCAGCGCTTTGTCTACGTGTTTGACGAATTTAAAATCAAGACTGGCCGTAACTTCTTTGTCGAGCTCGGCAAGATCTTTCCGGTTGCGTTCTGGTAGAATGACGCGCTGAATGCCCGCGCGTTTGGCGGCGAGGAGTTTTTCCTTGATGCCGCCGACCGGCAGCACTTGGCCTCGCAGGGTGACTTCGCCGGTCATGGCGACCTCGGCTCGCATGGGTTGGTCGCTCAGCAGCGACGCGAGAGAGAGGTACATCGCCAGACCAGCAGAGGGGCCGTCTTTGGGAACAGCGCCCGCGGGTACGTGGACATGGATGTCCTGTTTCTTGAGGCCTTGGTCCTGGGTGATGGCCTGGACGACGCGAGCGAGGACGCCGTTGCGTTTGGGTTTGCCCACCGCAAGGCTCTTGAGGGCGCTAAAGGCGGTCTGGGCGCTTTCCTTCATGACGTCGCCCAATTGGCCCGTGAGAATCAGCCGCCCCGAGCCGGGCGTCAGTGTGGATTCGATGAAGAGGATTTCCCCCCCGACAGGGGTGTAGGCCAGGCCGGTGGCGACGCCGGGGACGCTCGTTCGCATAGCGAGTTCAGACTCGTACTGAGCCGGGCCGAGCAGTTTAGCCAGTTGGCGGGGGGCGATGGTGGCTGATTTTCGTTTGTTCGAGGCGATTTCAGCGGCGATGGCGCGACACACCGCGGCGATTTTACGTTCGAGTTCGCGCACGCCGGCCTCGCGGGTGTATGCGTCGATGATACGCTCGAGGGTGTTGTCCCGCAGGGTCAGTTGCGTCTTGGTCAGACCGTTCTCTTTGAGCTGGCGGGGCACGAGGTATCGCTTGGCGATCATGAGCTTTTCGCGGGCGGTGTAGCCGGGCAGTTCCAGGACTTCCATGCGGTCACGCAGGGGCGGCGGCACCGTGCCCATGTAGTTGGCCGTTCCGATGAACATGACGTGGGAGAGGTCGAAGGGCTGGTCGATGTAGTGGTCCGTGAAGCTGTTGTTCTGTTCGGGGTCGAGCACTTCGAGCAGGGCCGAGGCCGGGTCGCCGCGAAAGTCCGCACCAATTTTGTCGAGTTCGTCGAGCATGAACACAGGGTTATTGCTGCCACATTTTCGCAGCTCTTGAATGATACGCCCGGGCAGCGCGCCGATGTAGGTGCGGCGGTGGCCTCGAATGTCGGCTTCGTCGCGTATGCCGCCGAGGGAAACACGCACAAATTTTCTGCCCATGCTGCGCGCGATGCTCTTGCCCAGCGAGGTCTTGCCCACGCCGGGAGGGCCGCACAGACACAAAATCGGGCTGCGACCGGTGGGATTGAGCTTGCGGACGGCCAGGAATTCGAGGATGCGTTTCTTGATTTTTGTCAGGTCGTAATGGTCGGTATTCAGAATCCGCTTGGCTCGCGGCAGGTCGAGTTTGTCTTTTGTGGCCACGGCCCAGGGCAGTTCGCAGAGCCACTCGATATAATTGCGCACGACGGCAAATTCCGGGCTCATGGTGGGGATTTGCCCCAGCCGTTCGAGTTCTCGCAGGGCTTCGCCGTTCACCTTCTCGGGCATCTGGGCGTTTTCGATGCGTTCGCGTAGCTCTTCAATCTCAGCCGAGCGTTGGTCCGTCTGGCCTAGTTCGTTCTGGATGGCTTTGAGCTGTTCCTGCAGGAAGTACTCACGTTGGGATTTGTCAATGGAGCGGCTGACACGTTGCTGGATCTTGGCGCTGAGTTCGAGCAGTTCGACCTGACCGGCGAGCGCCACGCTGAGTTTCTGGAGGCGCTCGGTGACGTCGAGCGTTTCGAGAATTTCCTGCTTCTTGGGCGTGGGGATGTTCAGGTTGGCCGCCAGGAAGTCGGCCATGGCAGCAGGGTCGTCGATGTTGGTGAGGATGACACTGACCTCGTCCGGGATATTGGGCGAGAGTTCGACCATCTTGAGGGCGGCGTGCCTGACACTCGTGAGCAACGCTTCGAGGCCTTTGCTGGGGACGGCCTCCGAGGTGATGACTTCGATGCGGGCCTTGAGGTAGGGCTCTTGGCTGATCCATTCCAGGACTCGGAATCGGACGAGACCATGAATGACGACACTCTTCTGGCCGTCGGGTTGTTTGACTACTTTGAGAACGGTCACGACGGTGCCCATGGTGTACAGGTCGTCGTATCCCGGTTCGTTGTGCGCCGGGTCGCGCTGGGCCAGAACACCCAGTAACGCTTCCCCCGGCCGTCGCGGTGAGGAATCTTCCAGGACGTCCGCGAGCAGTTGGTTGCTTCGAGGCCGGCCCACCGCCAGCGGTATGACCGTGCCCGGGAAGATCACTGCGTTGCGCAGCGCCATTATGCCCAGGACTTCGGGGATGGTGACGTGCTCGAAGTCGCCGTTGCGATCTTGGGCGTCACGATCCGCTTCGGTGCCGCGGGCCGTGCCGCTTCGCGAAGAACCTTTCGGGCGGCTTCGGCGGCGAGGTGAGCCCTTGCCGGACTTCTTGGGGCTCTCCGCTTCTGCTTTACGCGTCTGCACGGGACGCTGGGGCAGTTGAATGGCGGGAGAGTTGACGTCGACGTCGTCGGGGTCGATGGCGTTCGTGTCGACCTGGCAAGCGCTGAAATCATCTTTTTTCTTTGTCTGTTTAGCCTGTTTCTGGTCCTTGTTGGCCATAATGAAGAATCACCCGTGGTGTTGGATTGTTGATGGCACCGGTTGAGGGAGCTGGTGTCGACCCAACCGGAATAGTCCTCTGTAAACGTTCATCTAAGCATAACCACTGAAAGGGGTTCTGTCAAACTGGAGAAGTGGCGGGCGCAGCCTGAATAAGGCCAGGGGATAGGGCTCGATTAGGTTATAGGTCCCTGGGGCGCCCGCCCCTGGCGCCTGGACGGCTTGCACGCAAAGAGGGCTACACTTTAGAGGTTCCCTCTCAGCGCAACGTGTCCGCAAAGGCGCCCGGGAATATCGGACCATAGCCTTTGCCCTCGTCGGCGCTGCTGGGCGGTAGCTCGTTCTGCCTGCACATGTCGCAGGCTTAATCGGCGTTCGCTTTAACGACCACGTCTCGCTGGCCCTTGAGGTTCTTGAGGGTCAGGGTGATGCCTTTATTCTTGAGGTCAGCCTTTTGAATGATGGCTTTCAGCTGGCGCGTCGACTCGATGTCTTCCCCGTCAACCTGCAGGATAATGTCACCCACCGCAAGGCCCGCCTGGTCGGCCAGGGTGTCCGGCCCGACGTAGGCAATCACGATGCCCTCCGTATCGCTGTCGTAGCCATATCTCTCGGCGTCTTTCGGTGTGAGTTTGAAGACTTTGACGCCAAGGGTGGGCCCGTCCGCTTGACCATAAGGCGCCGGCGGCAGTCGGAAGGGGTCGGGCATGGTCTTGGGCTCGAGACGCGGCGGTTGCTTCTGGGACAGGATTTCCTTACGGGCGGCGCCACGGTCGCCCAGTGTTACTTCGCGTTGGAGTTCTTCTTGCTGGCGGTAGAGCGTCACGCTGACTTTCTCGCCGGGTTTCTTGTTGGCGATGATCTGCTGGATGGCTTGGCTGGTTTGGATGGGCTGGTTGTCGATCTTCAGGATGAGGTCGATGGGTTGGATGCCCGCCTGGGCGGCGGGGGATTCGTCGACGACACCAATGACCAGAACACCCACCTTGTCTTGGGGAATAGCCTTAAGCTGCGCGAGGGCGTCCTCCGTCAGCTTGTAGTAACGGGAGGTGAGCAGGTCTTCCGGAATAGCGCGGACGTCAGCCAGTTCGTTCATTTCGATGCCGAGCCAGCCTCGCTTGACGGTCTTCTCTTCGATGAGCAGTTTGGCAACGCGTTGGGCCTGGGCACTGGGCACGGCAAAGCCATAGCCGGCTGATTGGCCCGTGGGCGTCAAGATGTTCGAGTTGACTCCGATGACCTCGCCGTAGAGGTTGACCAGCGGGCCGCCGCTGTTGCCGCGATTGATGGCTGCGTCGGTCTGGATAAAGTCCTCCAGGCCCCATTCACCGAGGATGTGCGTCTGACGCCCGAGGTAGCTCACAATGCCGCTGGTGACCGTCTGGTCCAGCCCGAAGGGGTTGCCAATGGCCAGTACGAAGTCCCCTACCTGCAGCTGTTTGCTGTCGCCAAACGCCGCCACCGGCAGCTCCTCTTCACCAGGGTCAAAACGGACGACGGCCAAGTCGGTGGCCGGGTCGGTAGCGGTTTCGATGGCGTCAAACTTCCGGCCGTCAGCCAAGTGGACGGTGATCTTGTCCGTGTCCTCCACGACATGGTTGTTCGTGATGACGTAGCCGGCCTTGTCGATGATGCAGCCGCTGCCGAGACCCACGGGCATAGACTGGCCGTTACCGGTGTTCTTGGATATCTGCAGCGAGACTACGGCGGGAGCGACCTGCTGGGCGGCCCTCCTGAAGAGGCTGTTGATCTGGTTGGCCAGAGACCGTTCCTCGGCGGTCAGCGGGCCGGCGGTGGCGAGGCTCGCCGAAACAGCAGTCACCAGCAGGCACGTCACGATCAGACGGGCAGACGCAACATAACCTTTCGCGCGGTCGGGCAGATTAGCATTCATTTTTCTAGCATCCTTTGCAGTATGTGGGTTGTCCTTTTGCGATAGCCGATGAATCTCGTGGCACTGTAAACGCTGCCTAGAGCACCACCTCTGGCGATCATCTTGCCAACATGCTCCCTTTGTCATTATAGATCAGGGCGACGGACGAGTCATACACCAATTGCCCGCATTGGCACCGCTGGCAGCGACTAGGGCGTCTCGGGCACGCTAGGGTCGCAGTGGTGCTCGAGCAGTTCCGCGTCAAAGGCCTCAAGCTGCTTGCGAAACTCCTGTAAGTCCTTTGGCTTCATATGGTAAGCGTGCTCGTCGTCGGGGAATTGACGACCTTTGACTTGCTCGATGTAGGCGGTGACGGCCTGCTCAAAGGCCTCTGAGACGCTGCCAAAGGGCTTGCTGAATCGCACCGGGGCCGATCCCGGCAGGCCCAGCACGTCGTTGAGTACAAGGACTTGCCCGTCGCAACCGATGCCGCTGCCGCAACTTATGACGGGCAACGTCGTGCGACTGGCCACGATCTCTGCGACCTCGGCCGTCACACATTCCAACAGGATGATGCTGGCGCCGGCATCTTCGACGGCTTCGAGATCGCCGATGAGTCTCAAGGCTTCGTCGGCGGCCCGGGTGGCCACGACGGTCTCGGCTTGGGCGGCGGCCTGCACATGGAAGCCCAGGTGGGCGACCACTGGTATGCCGGCCCGGGCTACCGCGGCGACCTCCTCTTGGAATCGCGAATCCACCTCCATCTTGACGGCATCACAACCGGCTTCACGCAGGAAGCGACCTGCGTTCTTTACGGCGTCTTCCACAGAGGCCTGGTAACTGAGAAAGGGCATGTCGCCGATGAGGAAGGCGTCGGGGGCGCCTCGCCGCACCGCTGCCGCAAGGGCGACCATGATGTCCAAGTCGGCCTGGAGCGTGGTTGGTTGACCCAGGAGCATCTGAGCGGCCGAGTCGCCCACCAGGAGGCAATCGACACCCGCCCTCTGGAGCATGACTGCGGAAGGGTAGTCGTAGCAAGTGAGCATGCTGATAGGCTCTCCGGCGCGTTTGAGTTTCTTGAGCGTGGCAAGTGTGATTTTTGACATAATTCTGTACGTCCCTCATGTGTTTCAGACGCCATTGCGGGTTGTCGGGTAGGGCGTCTTGTTGTTGGCCTGTCTGCCGGGGGCCAGGGGCTTCGAGGCGCAAAAGCTGCTCCGTGCTGCCGCTGCCAGCCAAGGCGCCACTCTCCAAGAGAGTAGCTCTTTGGGCAGGTCGTGACAACGGGAATCTTGCTTAAGGTGTCCGCTTCTGCGCAGAGACGCCTGGCGGGCCCACTTGACGAAAACCATTGTCAGTGCACGGGTTGGGGGGTTCGCAGGGGGATTTTATTGACGCTGGGCTATCCTGCCGATATAGTTACGGTTGCAGGTGGGAACGGACGGGCGTGCCCGCTGGCTGGTGTATGTCCGGCGAACCGGTATTTCATTGAGAAGGAGCATGATGATGAGTGATTTTCTGCAGCTGAGAATGGAAGACCCGGCGGCGAAGGGGCTACTGGCGAGTTTTCTCTTGGTGTTCGTGGCTTTAGGCGGCTTCATTACCGCTCAGTTGAAGGGGCCCACTTCCGCCGCGCCGCAAACGAGCGTGGTCTTGTGTGCCAGTTGCGGCTGGACGGGAGAGCTTTCGCCCGAGCAACGCAACCAGCAGGCGCAGGCCTTGCTCGACGAGCTCAAGGCCTCCGATCCCGACACCTTCGATCAGTTGATGAATATTGGTGGCGCCCACCCGGGTATGCCGGGCGCGGGTATGGCCGGACCCGGCATGAACGAGCAGATGTTGATCACTAGTTGGGGCAGCCCCCAGTTGAACTTGGCTTTCAAGTGTCCTGAGTGCGGCGAGCAGGCCGTCTATAAGGCCATCAAGTGTGAGAAGTGCGGAAAGGTCTTCCTAGGCCGCCGTGAGCCCGGCAAACGCTACGACGCCTGTCCCGACTGTGGCTACAGCAAAGTCGAAGAGCGCCAGAAGGAACGCCGAGCAGCCGAGCGTGCCAAGAAGGACAAACGCAAACGCTGAACTAACGCTCTGTGGCAAACATGGTCCCGGACGCCGCGTCCGGGGCCGGGCCTGTCATTGTCCGCATATTCGCCACTGCTGGCAGAGCTGCTTCTGAGCTCAGCCGTACCAATATTGCGCGTGGAAAATCAGCAGCCCCTGCACGTCGGCGTCTGGGCATACTGGCGGGGACGGTGGGGGCGGTCATCGGGTGGCGATACAGTTCGTTGACAATCCAATCTGCTGGACATACTTTGGTTGAGTCGATATGAAAGATGGCCGGGCGGGCTCTGGACCTGTTTCGAGAGTGCTTATACTAGGTGACGCGACGATGGGAGTAGGGCAACTGACAGGAGCGACCTTGCGCTGGCTTGACGATTGGGGCCGTTACTGGCGCTTTATCTGGCGCGTCGTGGTCCACGGGGTGCTCTCATGGCCCGCGGGCCGGGCCTCGTCCTTACGCGACCGGGTGTCCGTGCAGATGTACGAGATAGGCAACCGTAGCGTCCCGGTCGTGATGATTACCGGCGG
Organism: uncultured Pirellulales bacterium; assembly: GCA_964401265.1. Classification (GTDB taxonomy): domain Bacteria; phylum Planctomycetota; class Phycisphaerae; order Sedimentisphaerales; family SM23-30; genus CAYNXW01. The sequence goes on from CAYNXW010000052.1 coordinate 9,124, forward strand.
CTTCGTAGGGATGACCCTGGCCGTTCAGAGTTTCAGCCAGTTCGAAGGCGTAGGCCTGCAGGACCGCCTCGGCAGTCTCATCAACATCTCCGTGGTCAAAGAGCTTGGCCCTGTCCTGGCGGCGATGATGTTGGCTGGACGTGTCGGCGGTGCCTTGACCGCTGAGCTGGGCACCATGCGCGTCACGGAACAAATTGACGCCCTGCGCGCCATGGGCACCGACCCCATCAAGTACCTGGTCGTGCCGCGTTTCCGGCCTGCATGATACTGACCCCTTTTCTGACGGTCTACGCCGATGTCATGGGCGTCCTGGGCGGCTACGCCATAACCGTCTGGTATTTCGGCGTCAACAGCGAGGCGTACTGGCGCTTCAGTGCTCAGGTCGTCGAGCGATGGGACCTCTTCATCGGCCTGGCCAAGGGGCTTTTCTTTGGTGGCAGCATCGCGCTGATCAGTTGCTATAAGGGCTTTCATTGTGAGCCGGGAGCCCGCGGGGTGGGCAAGGCCTGCACCGAGGCCTTTGTGGGCAGTTTCTTGAGCATTTTGGTGCTCGATTTCGTACTGGCGGTCATATTCAAGGGTATCTACGAGGCAGTTTACGGTTTTCGCATGCTGGTGTAAGTGAGTCACGGATGGTGGACGGGTCGACAGAGGCGATATTTGAGCTTCGGGGCGTGAGCAAACGCTTTGGCACGACGCAGGCGGTCTCGAATATTGACTTGGCGATTGAACGGGGTAAGACCACCGTCGTCATCGGACCGAGCGGTTGTGGCAAGACGGTTCTCTTGAAGCACTTGATCGTGCTGATTCGCCCGGATCACGGCGAAGTGGTCTTTGACGGAGTTCGCGTCGACACGTTGGCCGAACGCGAGCTCAACGCCATGCGGCGGCGCTGCGGTTTCATGTTTCAAGGCGGAGCCCTCTTCGATAGCCTCACTGTCGCCGAGAACGTGGCCTTTCCTTTGCTCGAACACACCAGGCTGGATCGGGCCAAGATACGACAGTTGGTCAGCGAGAAGCTCGACCTCGTGGGGATGGGCCACACCCAGGATCGCCTGCCCATGGAGCTCAGCGGCGGTCAGCAGCGACGCGTCGCCCTGGCACGCGCCATCGCCTTGTCCCCTGAGGTCATTCTCTACGATGAACCGACGACCGGACTCGACCCCATACGGGCCGAGACCATCAACGATTTGATATTGAAACTGCAACGCGAGCTCCAGATCACCTCGGTGGTGGTCACCCATGACATGCACAGCGCCAACAAAGTCGGCGACCGCATGGTCATGCTGAGCCAGGGACGCCTCATTGCACGGGGCACACCCCAGCAGATCCAGGCCAGCACGGACGAGCGGGTGCAGCATTTTATCCAGGGACGCCCCATCGAGAACAGCGCCCTGGACTAAAGCGGACACGGGATTGGTGCGAATGGTTAGGACGCGACACGCTGGGGGCCGCGTCCCAGAACAAGGATCAGGCGGCAAGCAATGAAGAGTGCGTCACGGAACACGATGGTGGGATCTTTTGTGGTGGTGGCCCTGGTGGTGCTGGGCTGGCTGGTTTTCAAGTTTGGGGACCTGCCAGCCCTCGTGCACCGCGTCGCCTCGTATCAGGCCGAAATAGTCTTTCCCGAGGCGCCGGGCGTCCAGCCAAACACCGACGTCCTCTTTCTGGGCTATCCCGTCGGACGCGTCTTGAAGGTGGACTCGCCCCGACTCCTGGAGGCCCCCTCTAGGACTGGACTGCCACGCTTCATGGTCCGGGTCGTGGTGGCCATCGGCAGCCACCATGCCATCCCGGTAAACGCCGTGCCCAGGCTGCATCAACGCGGGCTCGGCAGCAGCTATATCGAGTTTGTGCTAACGGAGGCGCCTTCCGTAGAGATGCTCGCCGATGGGGCCATGCTCCAAGGCGCCGTTTCCGAGGGCACCGAGTTCATCTCCGAGGACACTCAACGCAAATTGGACGAGCTGATCAGCTCTCTGACACGGATGACCAATCAGTTGCAGGGCCAACTCGAACAACGCCCCCCCAGCGTCGTCGACGCCGACCCCGACGGCATACGCCCCAACCTGACCACCGTGGTCGCCCGCCTCGACAGGGTGCTCACCAATGTAGATAACGTGATCGGTGACGACGAGAATCAGGCGAATATCAAGGCGGCTCTGGCGGGATTCGTCTTGGCGGTCCAGGAGGTACGTCAAGCCGCCCTGCAGGTCCAGGACCTCACCGGAAAGGCCGATGCCTTGATCTCCAAGTCCTCCCAGGCCGTCGGCAACATCGACACGCTCGCCGTCGAGTCGGCAGAGTCCGCCCGCACGGTGACCGCCAAGTTCCAGGAAGTCGCCGACGAAATGGTCCGAGCGCTGGATGCCTTGGAGTTGATGCTGACAAAAGTCTCCGGCGGCAACGGCACGGTCGCCCGCCTGATGAACGATCCGCAGTTGTACGAGTCCCTCACCGACGCGGCCATCCAGCTTGAACTGGGCATTGCCGAGTTCCGCCAGCGACTGGCCGTTTGGGCCAAAGAGGGCATCCTCAGCAAAGATAAGACCGTCGAGGTCCCCAAAGTAGAAAAGTAGTACGGGGGCTGATCCAGTCAGCCAACCGATGCGAGAAGAAGCCGCCACAGTGGGGTGCTGACAAATACCGCTGAATGGGACCGCCAGGGCCCGCTTCAAAAAAAGGTTCATCCGCGATTTCCGGGGAAGACTCACCAAAGACGGGTTAGTCCTAAATCCGTGGTTTAGCGATATCTGTGTGCCGCAGCAAGCGGCGTGAGAGATGGGAGTATGGCCTCCCGCA
>CAYNXW010000053.1:0-11654 GCA_964401265.1 uncultured Pirellulales bacterium
ACAAGCAAAAACGGGTAACGATGAGGCAGAATCTTCTGTATCGTCCGAATGTCCAACGCAGGCTCTCCCCGCGTCTGCAGCCTGCGACCCTGGCGGTCCATCTGCGAAAGAAGCTTCTTCACCAGCTTGTGGTTACAGCGATGACCGCTACGATACGCCACCAGACGCCCACGAATCATCCGCCCCAAAAGCATCATGTCGCCCAACAAGTCCGCTATCTTGTGCCGAACACACTCATTCTCAAAGCGAAGTTCATTGTCTACCGGACCATCCGCACCAAGAACCAGCACATCCTGAGCACTCAGATGAGCCCCGATCCCCCGCTTCTGAAATTCAAGGGCCTCCGCTTCCGGCAAAAACGTCCGCGCCGAAGACAATTCATTCATGAACGTTTCACGCGTCAGACGAACCTGAAACATCTGTCGGCCGATCGCAGGCACATCCGCATAATCAAGATCATAGATAATATCAAGTTGGTCGTCACGGTCCGGAAGAGCGTAAAGACGAGCATCTCCCTCCGTAACCATGATCGGCTCGGTGATCACACACGTTTGCCGAGGTACGTCCTGAGATGACACACCCGCTTCCATAATCGCCTGCGTGTACGGCTCGCAACTACCGTCTATGTTGGGCAGCTCCGGACCGTCAACTTCAATACGCGCATTGTCCACACCCATCCCGTGCAGCGACGCCAGACAGTGCTCAACCGTCTCAATCGCCACCGTACCGTTACGCAACGTCGTACGACGTCCACGCGGCGCCACAGACATTACCCGCACCGGTATCACGACCGGATCGCCTACATCCAGACGCACAAACTCGATCCCGGCATTCGCCTCCGCAGGGTGAATCGTCAGCTTCGCCGGCTCACCACTAAAGAGACCCTTGCCCGTCACAACGGCAGGTTTAGCTATCGTTTGTTGCATTTCCACGGTCATTCACTAACTTACGCAGTGCCTTCACCTCTTGGGCCAATTCGGGAAGTCTTTGAATCATTTTCAGTTCACGCAGGTGCGTACGATATGGACGATGCGGCGTGCCAATCACCTTCGCGCCTGCCTCCAGGCTGCTATGAACCCCACACTGCGCGCCCGCCATCGCCCCCTCGCCTATGCAAACATGGTCGCTCACCCCGCACTGTCCACCAAGCATGACACCCCGACCAAGTTCGCTGCTACCCGCAATGCCTACCTGCGCAACCAGAATACAGTCTTCACCTACATGCACATTATGAGCAACTTGCACCAGATTATCTACCTTCGTGCCACGACCTATCACCGTCTTGCCCACCTTCGCACGGTCAATGCAGGCATTGGCGCCAATTTCCACATCATCTTCTATGAGAACCGTACCCACGTGTCGGATCTTCTCATGATGGTCCCCCACCCACCGGTATCCAAAACCGTCCGCCCCTATCGTCGTATTGGCGTGAATGATCACCCGGTTGCCAACTGCACAGTGCGCATAAACCACAACGTTCGGCGACAGCAAGCACTGGTCACCAATCGTCACACCACGTCCGATAACACACCCCGCCTGCACAACCGTCCCACCACCTATACGCGCATCCTCCCCAATGACTACATTAGGCCCAATGGCAACACCCTCACCGAGCTGCGCCGTCGCCGAAACCACCGCACTCGCCGCAATTCCCGTTGGGACACTCTCCGACGCCGGGGCAAAAAGGTCCAACAGCACGTCCAACGCCCCCTCAACATTGTCCACCAGAACCAGAGCCGCCTCACTTGTGCCCGTAAAGCCTCGCGCAACGACCACCGCCCCTGCCTGCGTTTGGGCCAGACCATCCGCGTAACGTTCGTCCGCCAAAAAAGAAACATCACGCCCGCCCGCCTCGTGCAACGCCGCCAGACCATCCACCACCTTCTCACCCGAGCCTTCCAGCGAACCGCCCAGCTTCAAAGCCAATTCAGACAATTTGATTCCGTCAGCCATCATTAACCGCGTTTCTCAAAACTTGCCTTCGCCACCGTACTGCCATCCCCCCCACCTTCTTCCCTGCTTACGCCCGCGCCCCCAACTCCACACAGGCCAAAAACGCTACTTGCCACCCTTGGCCTTGCTCTGATTGTACGCGCGGTCCATATTGTCAATAACCCGCGCCGTCCAGTCCAGCCGATCCGCATTGTACAGCACCTTACGGCTGCGTACCATCGTCCGCAGCTCCGTAAGGTCCGTCGTCGTGAGCGGAATATCATCCTTGTTCAGAACCAGATCGACACCTTGCTCTTGTGCCAGCTTCTTCACCTCCTCAACAAACTTCGCATAAAGCGTTTCCACCCAAGCCTGCATGTCCACCGCAAAAATACGCTGCTGGCCCTTCTGGTAAGCGTCCGCCTCGCCAAGCTTGTCAAAAAAGCTCTGGATCCGCTCCTTATACTCATCCGTGCCCGGCTTCAGCATCGTTTCCAGCTCTTCCCGAATACGATCCGCCTCCTGCTTGAGCTGGTTCCGCTTCTGCTCAAACAAACGCTGCCGCGCATCCGTACGCTCCTGCCGGTCCAGGTTCTCCTGGCAGTCAGAAAGCACCCGCGTAACATCGACAACTGCCACCTTCAACGGACGCGAGCCCGGCACCTGAGCAATCCCCGCCTGGTAGCTCCACAAAGCAACCACCGCCGCCAAGACGATAAACAACCACAGCATCCTATTCCATTTCATTACACACCTCATAATTAGAAGGTCAGACCAAAGGTGAAACTAAACAGTTGGTCCTCGTCTTTGTCGTCTTCCAGAACCGGGAAACCAAAATCAAAGTGCATCGGCACCATCTGAAAGAGTTGCGGTATCACAAGCTCAAAACCAAAACCCACCGCTGCCCGATAAGGCCCTTCAGCAACGAAACCGCTATCACAAAAAACCTTGCCATACAGCACCTTTTCGTAGAGCGGATGGGTCAGCTCCGTGTTCGCCAAGAAGAGATAATCACTCCCGACAGGGTAATCCGGACCACCCGCACGCGGACTCACGCCCCGATACTCAAAACCACGCATCGAACCTATCCCGCCCGCGTAGTAACGCTCAAAAACCGGCGCGTCACCTATAATATAACTCCCACGCAAACTGCCCGCCCATACCGTGCTACGCTCCGTAATGTCCTGGTAGACCGTGTGATACACCGTTCCACCCGCGCTCAACGCCGCGTACGTGAACTCGCCCCCAAGGGCGCCAACCTGCTCCCAATCCGCGTTGAGCCGGTACCCCTTCGTGGGACGATAAACGTTGTCCGTCCGCGTCAGCCCGACCCCCGCACCCAAGCTCGTCAAAAAGTTGCTACCTTCCACCTCTTGAACATCTTCAGGAGCGATCACAACCCGACGTCCCAAAACCTTATCATAGACCGTATCCAGATCGGTCACACGAATATCTTCCAGCCGAATCGTGCTGTCCACATTCCAGTCGTTCTTGAAACGCCGACCCAGCGTGAGACGCCCGCCACGCCGTTGCTCAAGATACGCTTCACGCCAACGCCTGTACAACATCAAGCTCGTGTCCAGGTAGTAGGGCTGGTCGAACAAATAAGGCTCAAAGAAATTGATGCGACCCGTCGTCACCTCGGTTCCCGGCGAAAAATCCAGCTGCAAACGCTGACCCGCACCGATAAACGATTGACCCGTGAAAAACTCACCCATCGTCCGCGGATAACGGCTGGCGTCAAAATTACGCTGCAAAATCGAAAAATGCCCCATCAGCCCGCTGTCCGTGTTAACCCCCACCCCCAACGTAATCAGCCCCGTCCGCGCCTCCGTCACATCCACCAACGCGTCCCGAGCGTTGGGCTCCTCCCCAACCGGAGTAACCGTAACATTCTCAAATAGCCCATGCCCGTAAAGACGCTCCTCCGCCCGCTCCTGCGCATGCGTATTATAGAGCTCACCTGGCGTGAAATCGTAGTAGTCAAACGCGCGACGAACCACCTTGTCCCGCGTCTCAATGTTGCCCTTCACAAGCAACCGGTCCAGAAAATACTGCTCGCCTTCCCGAACGCGAAAGTCAAGAACCACCTCGCCTTGCTGCGCCGTATACAACGGCTCCGCATTAACACGCGTATAAATGTAGCCTCGTTCGCCGTAAAACCGCTTGATTGCACGTTCCGCAAACGTACGCCTCTTGTGCGTCAACGCCTTGCCCGCCTTGAGATCAAGGGCCTCCCGCAACTGCTCCGTCGCGAACCGATCGTTGCCCTCAAACCGAAAACCCACCACGTCATAACGCAACCCTTCTTCGACCGTAAAGGTCACAAAAGCTCGCGTCTTCTTCTCATTGAACCGGTAATCCACAATCACACGCGCATCGAGATAGCCTTCGTCCCGATAAAAACGCTGCAAAATAATCCGATCTCGCTCCAGCTGCTCCGCGTCCAGCCGCCCCTTGTGAAAGATAGGAAAGTAGCCGTGCGTCTTGATCTTGCCTTGCAGCTTACGCCCCGAAATGTGCTCATTACCAACAAAATACACTTTCTTGATACGCAGCTTCGGCCCTTCAACAATCACATAGCGAACAGTCCCCTCGGACGCCAAGGCCCGCTGATCAAGGTTCACGTCGACAAAAAAGTAACCCTTGTCTCGATAAAGGTCCTCAATAGCCTGAACACCCACACGCACAAGGTACCGGTCCAGAAAATCCCCACTGTTGAAACGCAACGCCTCAATAATCTTCGCTCGGTCAATGTGCTTGTTCCCCTCGAACGTCACCGACGCAATCTGCCGCGCCTCGCTGAGAATCTCAAAGACAACATCCACCTCCCCCCCATCCGTGGGCTCAACTCGCCAGCGAACGTCCGTCACCTGCGGCATGAGCAAAATCCGACGAGCGTCGTCCGCCACCATCTGCTCCGAGTACACCGCACCGCTGCGAACGTGCACCTGCTCCAGAATAGCACCCGTCGCCACCGCCTCGTTGCCTTCCACCCGAACAGCGTTGACGAGCACCTGCCCATCAGCTGCCTCACCTCCGCCTGCACCCGCGCCAACCGCCCCCTCACCAGCCGACACTGCCCCCGACGTGCCCTCGCCCGCCAGCCCGGCACCCCCCAGCAAGCCAAAAAACAACAACCCGCCAATCAAAGCAATCCGACGACAGGCTACATCCCACGCCACCACGCACCGGCCACCCCCACCGCTTCGTGCTCCTCCATCGGCCCTGACTGTTGATTCTGCCATGCTCTCTTTCACTCCCGTCATAGACTCCACGCCCCCCACGGCAACTAGATCCCGAATGGCTCAGGAACCTCCGCCAACTCCAGGAAACGCGTCCACTGTGCATTCCAGCTTAGCGGCACCACCCCCGTCGGCCCGTTACGCTGCTTGGCGATAATGATTTCAGCCGTGTTCGTACGCTCATAGTCCGCCTCGCTGTGATAGTAGTCTTCACGGTGAAGCAACATCACCACGTCCGCATCCTGCTCAATCGAACCGCTTTCACGAAGGTCGCTCATCCGCGGACGATGACCCTCACGCCCTTCCGCTGCACGGTTCAACTGCGACATCACCACCACCGGCACCGACAACTCACGCGCCAACGCCTTGAGATGACGCGATATCAGCGTCACCTCCTGCTGACGTGACTCCGACCCCGGAACATGCATCAACTGAAGGTAATCTATCACGATAAGCTGGATATCATGCTTCATCTTCAGCCGACGAGCCTTCGCACGCAACTCCAGCGGACTCAGACCAGGCGTGTCATCAACAAAAAGCTGCGCCTCACACAGCTCCCCCGCCGTCGCATGCATGATCTCGATCTCCTGCTCACTCAGCATGCTCTTACGCAGCTTCTGATTGTCAATGTGCGCCCGACCGCAAAGCATACGCTCCGCCAATTGCTGTGCGCCCATTTCCAGAGAAAACACAACCACCGGGGTCTTGTTGTCCGCCGCGACGTGTTCGGCAACATTAAGCCCCAAAGCCGTCTTGCCCATACTCGGACGAGCGGCCACAATGATCATCTCGCCCTTCTGCAGACCACCCGTAAGCTCGTTGAGCTTGCTGAATCCCGTGCTCAGACCATAAACGTGAGAGCCCGTTCGCTGGTCGATCAACTCAAACGTCTGAGCCATGATGTCGCGTATCGCCTGCGCGTGACCCGCGATCTTCTGCTGCGCAACATCGAAGATCTTCTGCTCCGCCTCGTTGACGATCTCGGCAACTTCACCTTGCTCGTCATAAGCTATACGACTGATGTCGTTGCTCACCGAAATCAAGCTGCGCAGCATCGCCTTGTCCCGAACAATCTGCGCGTAGTAACTTGCGTTCGCCGCCGAGGGAACACTCTCCGCCAAACGCACCAGATAGTCCACCCCCCCCACCTGCTCCAGCTGCGCCCGACTGTGAAGCTCGTCACGCAACAACACCAGATCGACCGCCTTCTTCTGGTCATACAGATGCACCAACGCCTCATATATGAGCCGATGGTCCTCTCGGTAAAAGTGCTCCGCCTGAAGCAATAGCACCACGTCGCCAATGCACTCAAGATCCAACACCATCGAACCGAGTGTTGACATCTCAGCTTCCAGCGACTGCGGTGGCAAACGACCGGGCGCCGAGGGAGCCGACTCCCTGCCGCTATTGCGCTGTCTCGCTGTCCTCTCCGGCATCTTGGTCTCCCGCGACCTGCACAATCTCCAACTGTACCTTGGCCCCGATGTCTTCCGCAAAGCGAAGTTCGACTTCGTACTGGCCCAGTAGCCGTAGATGTTCGGCCAGCCGGACCTGGCGACGTTGCACTTCGAAACCCTTTTCCTGCAAAGCCTTGGCAATCTCCGCGTCCGTTATCGAACCGAACAGATGACCCTGCTCGTTCGCCAATGCTTCCAGAACCAGAGCCGTACCGTTCACCGCTTCGGCAACCTTCACCAGTTGCTCCCGAGCCAGCCGGCGAACCTCCGCCTGACGGGCACGATCTTGTTCGATCGCCTTGATGTTGTTTTGCGTCGGCTGAACGGCAAGGCGCTGCGGTAGCAGGTAGTTACGCGCGTATCCGTCGGCAACGTCCACAACGTCGCCAAGGTACCCCAAACCGTCCACATCCTGATGCAAGAGAACCTTCATTGAGCTATCTCCTTACGGGCCATTAGCCGGGCGCACATCCGCCCCGGCCTGGCGATTATTGTCTTACGCCCAGACGCCTCAGGTGGCGTACGGCAGCAGCGCCATGAAGCGGGCTCGCTTGATGGCCGCCTGAGCCTTTCGCTGACAACCAGCACAATTACCACTGCGCTTACGCGAGAAAATCTTACTCCGCTGCGTCATCAGCTTCTGCAGCAGCTCCGTGTCTTTGTAATCAATGTAACGAACTTTGTCGCGACAAAAACGACATTCGGCGCGTTCTCGAACGACCTTGCTTCTTCGTTTCACGTTGACCTCCGCGTCCTATTCGCCCCCAAATCATGACTCTATAAATACTTACATTCGACGACCGCCTCAACAGCGGCCCGTCAGCAACTACACATTAAAAGGGAATATCATCATCGCTCGGGCCAGGACCCTCCGGACCCACCGCGCCGCCCTGGCTACGCCCACCACCATCACCACCGGTACGTGAGTCCACAAACGTGAACGTCTCCACAAAAATCCGATGCTTCGAACGCTTGCTGCCGTCCTGCGCTTCCCACTGATCAAACGTCAGACGCCCTTCCACCAGCAGCGGTCGGCCCTTCTTGCAGTACTTGCTGATGTTCTCCGCCATCCGTCCGTACGCCCGGCAATCTACAAAACAGACTTCCTCACGCTGTTGCCCGTCCTTGGTCCACTTGCGATTGCTCGCCAACCCGAACTCCACCACCGGCGTCTGACTCGGCAGGTACGACAACTGCGGATCCCGCGTTAAGTTCCCCATCATGATCACTTTGTTATAGCTTGCCATGAGCATACTCCTTCCTGCTAACGACCTCGCTTCATCTCGTCACGCCGCTGCCACCCTGCGCTCCGCCCTCCCCACGCCTCGCCCGGCAAGCACCACTGCCTGGACACTCAAGCCCGCAACAACCTCTCGCCTGCGCCCTCGGACACCACCCCCCACCGACCAGCTGCCTCGTGACGAGACCTGACCTCAAACCGCACATACACTCCCCGCTACTGCGGGGCCTGCTCCGCGCTGTCCGTGGGCTCAGCTGGCGGCGCTACCTCCGACACCGGCTCCGCTTCTGCCGGGTCCGCCGGCTCCGCAGTCACCACAGGCTCGGCCTTCTTATCTTCCTCAGCCGGAGCACCCGACTCTTTCGCCTTGGCGCCTTCTGCTTCCCCACGCTCGGCCTCTTGCTGCTCCGCCACCATCGCCGGCGTCGGCTCGTCACGCTTCTCAGCAGGAATCTCATCCGCACGAAGCACCAGAACCCGCAACAGCGTCTCATTCAACTGCACATCACGTTCGATGCCGCCAATCCGCTCCGGGTCGGCATTAAAATACGTCAAAATGTACGTACCACGCTTGTGCCCTTTAATGTCGTAACACAAACGCCGTTCATCCCATTTCTGCAAGCTCACAATATCCGCTTGCGCGCGATTAAAGACGTTGTGGATCGTGCCGACGGTACCGTCCCAATCGGCCGTCGCCGTCGCCGCGTCCACCAGAAACATTCCCTCATACATCCGCTTAGGCGTTTGGGCCAAAGTTACACCTCCTGCATCAAGTCAAGCCGTTATCGCTCGTATGCATTTGAGTTATCACGTTAACTATCTCGTTAGTCTCTCAGGCCTTCCAGGGCCTGCACCATTATTCGTATCACTGCGCCGCTCCAACACAACGTGAGCCTCTTAACCTCACGTCCGCCGCGACCGGCTGCCCTCGTCGTCACCCTTCCGTTCGGACCGAACGTTATACCGCGTCATCGCCACCTCTAGGCCTCGCTCGACGTAGCACGTCACCGCACTTCCCGCCGCCGCGATCGACTCGGCAATAACACCTTCTTCTTCCCGCATAAAGTCGCCAAGCACATGCCCGACCGCCTCCCCGCTGCGGGGCCCGCCGATACCTACACGCAATCGCGGAACGTCCGATCGACCCAGGTGTTCCACAATATTTCGCAGCCCGTTATGACCACCGACCGATCCCTGGCCTCGCAGCCTGATCTGACCCAAGGCCAAAGCCATGTCGTCCATCACCACCAGCACGTCTTCCGGAGCGAGACGATAAAAACCCACAGCCGGGCCCACGCTCTCGCCACTGCGGTTCATATACGTCTGAGGCTTCAGCAGGGCCACCTGCTCCTGGCCCACCAGGCCGCTACCAAACCGGCCGCCAAATTTCCGCTTGCTCAAATCGATTCGCCAGTGCTGGGCAAGCCAGTCCACCACGCGAAAACCAACGTTGTGCCGGTTTCGCTCATAAGACTTTCCCGGGTTGCCCAACCCCACAATCAATTTCATACCAAACGCCTTGACAGCTCCCGCTCGCCATCGCTCCCATCAGCTCGCTTGCCAAACACTCAGGAGCCCGCTTCCTCTTCACGCTCACGCTGAATACGCTCCGGCTCCGCTTCGCCTTCACCGGCGGCCGTCTCTTCTGCCGCTTCTTCTTCCTCAACCGTACGAACCACCGCAATGGCCAACTCCGCTTCCGAGGCTAACTGGGCGCCCGCCGGCAACTCCAGATCACCCGCCGTCAGCGTCTGGCCCACCTGAAGCTCCTTCACCGAAACACGAATGTTCTCCGGAATGCTCGTAACCACACATTCCAGCTCGATGTCCGTCGCCAGCTGCTCCAGAACACCACCCTCGGCCGCACCCGCAGGCGTGCCACGCAACTCAACCGCCACCGTCACCTTAACACGCTCATCCAGACGTACCCGAACCAGATCCACATGAATAACGTGCTCGTAAAGGTAGTCGTACTGTAAATCCTTGACCAGATACCTCTCACGCGCACCATCCACAACCACATCCAGCAATCGATGATGATGCTGTAGCTCCATCGCTAGATCGTGGCCGTCAAGCTCGATAGCCACCGCCTCAAGCCCGTGCCCGTAAATGATCGCAGGAACCTTTCCGGCCTTACGCAACCGACGCGTAGCCCGTGTACCGGTGTCTTGCCGTTTCTGTGCTTCTAATACCAATGCCTCGTCCATATCAACCTCGCTTGCGATAGGTGCCGAAAATTTCACTGACCGAACGATGCTGGTGTATACGCGTTATCGCCTCACCCAGCAGCTCGTTGACAGACAATATCTTTAAGTTAGGTAGTCTCCTGGCTGCCTCGTTCAAAGGTACCGTGTCTGTGACGACAATCTCGTCCACAGGGGCCTTCATGAACCGCTCCACCGCGGGCCCGGCAAATATGCCGTGCGTAGCGCCAATACGTACCGAACGAGCCCCCTTCTCCTTCACCAACTCCGCCGCCGCCACCACCGTCCCCGCAGTGGTGATCATGTCGTCGAACATCAGAACATCTTTACCTTCTACGTCACCAATTATACGCGACGCAATCGCCTCGCTGCCGCTCTTGCGACGCTTGTCGATGACCGCCAGCTCGCCCCCAAGGTCTTCCGCAAAAATAGTCGCCGTCTTCATGTTGCCCACATCCGGAGAAACCAGCACCTTGTCCGGCAAATCCAGCGTCTGAAAATACGCCGCTAACACCGGCTCCGCCGTCAAATGATCCACCGGAATGTCGAAAAAACCCTGCACCTGCTGGGCATGAAGATCGACCGCTAACACCCGATCCGCCCGCGCCGTGGCAATCAGATTCGCCACCAACTTAGCGGTAATCGGGGTACGGCCCTGGCTCTTGCGGTCCTGGCGGGCATAACCAAAATAGGGCAGCACCGCCGTAATTCGCCGCGCAGAGGCACGGTGGAGACAGTCGATAAACACGAGCAGTTCAACGAGATTGTCGTTGACCGCCGGGCAGGTGGGCTGGACCACGAAGCAGTCACGGCCCCGGACGTCGTCCTCGACGCGTACCAGCAGCTCACCGTCGGGGAAGCGCTCGACGTTCGCGCGGCCGACGCTGATACCGACGTACTCACAGATACGCCGGGTCAGATCCGGGTTGGCGCTGCCGCTGAAAACTCGCATGTCACTGTTGGGCATTTCTGGCTCCACCCGCGTTTGCTTCGGGTCGCTGGTAAACTCTAACTCTTTGTCATTACGCGGGTTGCACACGCCACGCCACGCACCGACGGCCCATTCGGGCTCAAAAAAAACACTACCCGACCAGGACTCGAACCTGGAATACGAGGACCAAAACCTCGTGTGTTGCCAATTACACCATCGGGTAGTAAGCAAGTCGATGGCTGCTGGCGAACCGTTCGACTGATTGACTAGCCGCGGGGGCCTGGGGCCCGTGTGGTCCCGCCGGAGGCCTGAGTTGGACATGCCGCGCACTTCCAACCCATCGTACGCCCGTAGGCGTGCCGCCCCTTGCGGCTGGGAAAAGGGAACTATAACCACCTGTGGCAACACAAGCAAGGGGTTTTTTTCAGGTTTTTTGACAGGATTTGAGCAGGAGGCATCAGGGACAAGCTATAAGGGAAGGTCTCGCCTACTGCGACCGTAGTCGCATTCATGGGCACGATGCCCATGCCACTTTGGGGCCCATAGCACGGGTGCTGACCAAAGTGCGCCAGGGACGGGTGCGTTTTTGCGCAAAAAACGGGGGTGGCGTGCGCGATCGTGGCAGAGAAAATGCAAAAAGACATG
>CAYNXW010000054.1:0-11559 GCA_964401265.1 uncultured Pirellulales bacterium
GGAAGATGAACTGGGCGAACTCGACGAGCAGCACCGAGAATTGGTGGCCCTTTGGGAAATTTGCCATCCGCAGTCGCATATGGACGCCTACCGGTGGCTAGGCGACGGCTGCCCGCCCAATAGTCGCTTGGCGATGATCCAAGCACGCTATGGCGACAAGATTGCCGGGCACATCAGTCGTGATGGAACAGCTATTCACGGCCGCCAAAGAGCTGCAAAGAAAACTCCCATGCCGACCGCTGAAGAAGCAGTGCCGAACGCGTCAATTCACACCTGCACGACAACCACGGCGGACGCCACGTCCGGGTCCGCGGCGGCGTCAAGGTAGCCGCTCACCTTTCCTTCGGATTGCTGGTTGTCGCCGCCGAGCAACTGCTCAAACTGCTATCCTGACGCAATGACGCAAACGTTCCGCGGATGATTCGAGTAACCCGGTGAGGACCGAGCCGGGGTGTGTGTGCGCGTTCCTGGTCATTTTCGGCATTCTGAACCGCCCGCCAGGACCAACCACTCGACATCTCGCACAAAACCGCCTCAAGACACTCAACGGCAAAGATTCTCACCATCTTCGCTCACCACCCAAGCTATTCTTGCGAGGTTTTGCAAGAGGCTCTCAGGGCTGGTTATTGGTCCTGTTGGTGGTCTGTTGTACGGTTCAGTCAGGTAAGTCCAGTCTGTTGCGAACACATGAAAACCAGCCGCCCGATGACTGTAGTCGGGCCACACGGTTTTTGGCCCATCCTGCCCAGTTCGGCCAAGACACGCCAGTTGTGATAATGGTAGCGGGTGGTGGTGCTGTTGGCAATGGTCTTCATGGGGGGGGCGAGGGCGGTTGGAAGAATCGCCCGATTTTACATCGGGGGCAGGGGGAGGTGGCTTTGGTCATTGCGATGCCGGGACCAGGCTGGATGTGAGCGGATGAGGAGGAGTGTTTGCGGATCGGGCAGGCAAAGGGATCGGGTTGGGGCGGGTTTGCCGTTTGGACTGCGTGGTCAGGCGGGCGAGACGGGGATGCTGTATTGCTTTAGTCTGTTGGTGATGAAGTGTTTGATTTCGTCGGAGAGGCATTCGTCAGGGACGATCCAGTAGGAATTTTTGCTGAGGAAGATGAGGTAGGCTTCGCGGAAGCACCAGAGTTTTTCGACAGCGCGCCACTTGATGTGTCCTGAGGCGACGTCGGAGCGGGCGCTGATGCCATCGTCGTCGAAGGTGAAGTTCATCTGGGGCGTTTCCATTTTGCGGAGCAGGTTGATGGCACGGCGGCAACAGGCGTGGCGAACACCAATAAGGACGAGCGGCACCAAGGCGAGGATCGTCCCGGCCGCGCCCATGAGGGGGCCTCGTTCGCCCAGGGTGAGCAGGACGCCGAAGAGGGCGAGCGTGGCCAGCCAGAGCAGGATGATGTGCCAGCCGAGGAACTTGCGTAGGAAGCGGCGGGTGGTTTTTTTGAAGAGGTGCTCGGAGTAGTGGGCTGTGATTTCGTAGGTCATGTGGTGGCCGTGGCTTGTGGTGTTGTTGGCGGCATGGGTGTGATGGTTATTACGGGCGTTTTGGGTATGTTTAATCGCGGACGGTGAAGGCGTCGGAGAGGCTGTTGGCGGCGAAGGCGGCGGCGGGGGGCAGTTGGTTGTCGCGGGCGTAGAAGTAGAGAGTGGCCTGGAAGATGCAGAGCAGGGTGGACTGGACGAGGGAGAGGATGACGGCGTAGAGGATGGCGAGGATGATGCAGATGGCGGCGGGGACGGTGTTGTCGCCTGTGAGGAGGAAGATGCCCAGGCCTGCGAGGAGGAAGGCGGGTATGGCGAGTAGGAAGAAGACGAGTCCGAAGCTGAAGTTGCTGACGAGTTGTTCGCCCCAGGTTTGGCGGAGGAGCTTGGTGGATTGGCGGAGTGAGGCGAGGGGTGATTTGTTTTCGACGACCATAGCGGGTATGACGAGGAAGCTGACGGCGGTCCAGGCCATGCCCAAGAGGCCCGCGACGAATCGGCCTACTGATTCGGATCGTTCTTCGATGATGCGGAGGATGAGGCCTACGGTGGCGGAGATGAGGGCCCAGCCGAAGATAAGGTGCATACGGGAGAGGGCTGCTTTGAAGCCGTCGGCGATGGTGGGGTCGCCACCCTGGAGGCGAATGGTGGCGCAGGCGATGATAGCGACGTTGAAGAAGCTGATGACGTAGTAGTTGCAGAAGTAGAAGAGGAAGAGGGTTAGGTAATAGGTGACCTGCTGGGCGGTGGTGGCGTCTTGGCCCGGTGGGTGGTAGGCTTGGGCTGAGACGATTGGGATGGCGAAGGAGGCGAGCACGAGCAGGCAGCAGATGCCGGAGACGAGGGGGAAGAGGAGGAGTTCCTTATCTTTTTTGAGCAGCTGCCAGGAATCTCCCATCAAGGACCATGTGGTTGAGATTTTGCTGAACATGACAGTCTCCGATCGGGGTTGCGGTCAGGTGACAGTGAGACAATTGCCGCCACGGTTAATTTTATTCTGCTGTGAGGGGCGGTACAAGGGATTTCTCATAATTTGCCCGCGTCAGGTTCTGCTGGGGTGTGTAGGCGGTATCCGTCTTGGTCATACATTGCTCAGTCAACCAAGTCCCGCTCGATCTGTTCAAGCGACTTGCCCTTGGTCTCGGGCAGGCGCCAGGCAATGACGCCTAAGGCTACCAGGCAGATTGCTCCGTAAAGCCAAAACGTGCCGGCAGCCTTGAGCGACGCGTTGAGATAGGGGAAGGTGTACGAGACGCCGAAACACGCCACCCAGAGAAAGAACACCGAAATCGACATGGCTGCCCCGCGGATGCGATTGGGGAATATTTCTGAGAGCACCACCCATGTAATGGGCGCCAAGGAAAAGGCATAACAGCCCACGGCGGCGAGCACCAAGAGCAGCACCAGGACGCCTTGGCCATTGCTATGGTAAGCCCACCCCATGAGTCCGTAAATGACTGTCAGGCCGGCTGCGCCCGCCAACATGAGCTTACGGCGTCCCAGCCGGTCCACTGTGCCAATGGCCACAAACGTGAATGCCAAGTTTACTGTTCCTGTATAGACAATATTGAGGAGGATATCGCCGACCTCATAACCTGCCGCGGCAAAGACGTCTTTGGCGTAATAGAAGATCACGTTGATTCCGCACCATTGTTGGAAGACGGCGAGGAACACCCCGAGTGCCAGAATCTTCAACATGCGCGGCGCTAACAATTCGCCGAAGTGTACCTGCCGCACCTCGTGTTCGAGTGTCTGGCGGATGTCGGCGAGTTGTCGTCGGGCGTAGTCGGCCCCTCCCACACGGGAGAGCACTGCTTGAGCCGGGCCCTCTTGGTCGTTCTTGACCAGCCAACGCGGGCTTTCCGGTATTAGAAACATGCACGCAAAGAACAGCAGCGCGGGCACTGTTTCGGCCCCGAACATCCATCGCCAGCCGAACTGTTCGTTCCATGCCGCCGACGCATCCTTGGCGACCAGCCAATTCACCGCCTGGGCGGCCAATACGCCGATCACAATGGTCAACTGGTTCAGGGAGACAAAACGCCCCCGCAACCGTGCCGGCGAAAGCTCGGCGATGTAGACGGGAGAAAGGTTCGAGGCCACCCCGATTCCAACGCCACCTACGATCCGAGCGGCAATAAAGAGTGTGAATGTTGGCGCCAAAGCTGTGCCCAGGGCCGAAACCGTAAAGAGAAACCCCGCAAGGATCAATAATCGCTTGCGGCCGAACTTGTCGCTCAAGACGCCCGAGAGCAACGCCCCCAGGAGGCAGCCCACCAGAGCGCTGCTCTTGGCCCAACTTGTGAGGCCCGGCGTCGTCAGGCCAAAATGCCGTTCATAGAAGATGTCGGCCCCGCTGCCGATTACGACCCAGTCATAGCCGAAGAGCAGGCCGCCCATGGCTGCCATGAGGCACACAACCCAGACAAAACGCAGATTGTAAGTCTCATGCAACACTTGAGGCTGTTCATTGTCGCATGCCGTTGCTGACGATCTGTTCATCTCTTTGCTCATTTCGGACCTTGCACTTGCAATGCCACTGTAACACCGTCACCAATTCTCACCGGAGACACTGTCTTTGTGGCCTATTCGTGTACTATGGCTACAGCTTCGTGCGGCATGTCCGCTTGGTCGTGTCGCCAGTTTTTTGCAGGAACTCATTAAGGATATGTGTTAGACAGCTGCCAGCTAAAAGGATTCTAATCTGCCGGGCAATCCGGTGCAAGAGATTCTGCGGATTTGTGCGTGTCAGTGTCGGCAAGGGTGTGCTAAGATTGGCGGTCGCGGGGCATAGAGTGTGTGCCAGTGGCAGGCTGAGGCTAAGGGCGGGCAGGAGTGATGATGAGCAAGCGGTTGGCGTTGTTGGGATTGCTGTTGTTGGTGCCGGTGCCGAGCGTGGGGGTGTTGGCGGGTGTGGTGTTGACGCCGGGCAGTGTTTTGGGGCGGGTGGTGTTTTTATCTGGGAAGGTGTGGCTGGTGGGGCTGCCGTTGTTTTGGTATCTGGTGCTGGAGAAGGGGAAGGTGAGTTGGTCGCGTCCGGCGCGGGGCGGGCTGGGTGTTGGTGCGGTGTTGGGGGTGTTGATCGGGCTGGCGATAGGGGCAGTGTATTGGGCGGCGGGGGAGGCGTTGATAGAGCGGGCGGCGGTGCAGCAGATGGCCCAGCGGGTGGGGTTGGCGAACCGGTATGTGTACGTGGCGGGGGCGGTGTACTGGGTGGTGGTCAATGCGGTGCTGGAGGAGTATGTGTGGCGGTGGTTTGTGGTGAAGGAGTGTCGCGCGTTGATAGGGGCGTGGGGGGCGGTGGTGGTGTCGGCGGTGTGTTTTACGGTGCATCATGCGATAGCGATGCAGGTGTATTTTTCGTGGGAGGTGGTGGCGTTGGCGTCGGCGGGGATTTGCGTGGGCGGGATGGTGTGGTCGTGGTGCTACGTGCGGTACGGGTCGATTTGGCCTGGGTATGTCAGCCATGCGATAGTGGACGTGGCGGTGTTCGCGGTGGGGTACGATTTGATATTTGGGTAGAGATGCCCATGCCGCGGGAAGATGAGGGGCGTCAGGGGGCAGGTGGTACGAAGCGGTATCGGCCTCTGTTTTCTTCGGCGATTCTTCGGAGGAGTGGTTCACCCTGGTTGTCGTAGAAGGCGATGGTGTGGATTTGGGTGTGGGCGTTGGGGTTTTCGTTGCGGATGAGGTCGGCGGCGGCGGGGGGGAAGAGCCCGTCGGAGAGGAGCCAGATGGCGTCAGGCTGGAAACGCAAGGCCTCGGTCATGGCGGGGACGGGGTTGGTGCTGCCTCCGGAGGGGATGGATGCGATCCAGTTTTCGAAGACGTCGCGGTTGCGTGCGTTGGCAGGGACGAGGTGCTTAGCGGGCATGGGTGTGAAGGTGTGGTTGTAGAAGAAGACGTAGTAGCTCATGGTTGGGGCGAGGGCGCGTAAGGAGCGGATGAGTTCGTCTTTTGCGGCTTGGAGTTTGGGGCCGGCCATGCTGCCGGAGCGGTCGACGACAAAGACGAATTTGCTGCCTCGGGCTTTTAGGCCGAAGAAGGAGGCTGTGCCGGTGGCGGGCCCAGTGGAGGCTTCGAGGCCGGTCCAGAGTTGTTGGGAGTCGGCGGTGTTTTGACCAGTGGATTCGGCGCCGATGACAGGTTCGAAGGGTTCGGGTTCGAGGGGGTCGGGGCTGGCAAGTTGTTCGAACTGCTGGTGGTCGGCGGTGTCGAGCGTGAGGAGTGGGTCGGCGGGTAGCTGGAGGTTGGCCTGGGCGGTTTGGGCCGGTGGTGCGTTGTCGAAGCGGTCGGCGGTGGGGGCTTCGGAGACGATGCCGACTTCGATGCCGGGGCCGGATGTGCCGGTGCCGCCGCCGGGCCAGGTGAGGGCCATGAGGAGCAGGACGATGAGGCCGTGGAGGGTGAAGGAGATGAGCCAGGAGCCGGCCTTGTCGAGCAGGTGGGGCCGGGGTGGCAGGGTGACGTCGATTGGAGCGTGGCCGGGGCTGGCGTCAGGGCGGTTGGATTGTGCGGCTGTATTGGCCATCGTGGTCCCCAGGTTACCGCGTGGGCGACGCTACTGCCATGACATTATAGCAGCTTCAGGGGCGGCTGTGTTGGATATTGTATGGAGTGCTTTTGGGCAGTGCGGCCTTCAGGGGGTGAGCGTTTCGAGCCAGAAGGCGGCGAAGGCCGCGAAGTCGAGCAGGTTGACCTGGTTGTCGGGTTCGTCGGCAGGGGCGAGGTCGCAGCGCCAGTTCCAGTTGGCGGAGCCGGGCGGGGCAAGGTAGGCTTCTGCAAAGGTCTGCAGGTCGCTCAGGTCAACGGCGCCGTCGCCTGTGGCGTCAGGGTGGACGTCGGCGGGCAGACGATAGGGTATAGGTTCAAATTCGAGTCGCGGCGGGACCGTGGTGCTAAAGCCGGCTCCGACAAAGGCCAGGTTGTATTGGGTCAGGAGGTTCATGCCGATGATGCCGTCGAGGAAGCCACCTTCCGGCGAGCCGATGTCGAGTCGCACGACGGGTACATTTGTAAAACTCAACCATTCCGGGCTGCCGGGAATATCCATTTGGTCCACGTAGAAGCCGGGCGCCATGGAGATGTTGCCGGTAACGTCCTGGATTTCTACTTCGAAGTCGGGGTTGGCGGCATTGAGTCCCAGGCTATCGGCGACGATTGATCCTACGACGGTGATTTGAGCTCCGGTGTCCAGCATGAAATTATCGCTGTTGCTGACCTGATGGGTTTGATGGGCCAAGTTAACGCTGCCCACGAAGAAGAGGCTCTGGCTCAAGTTTGCGCCTCCGATAAGGCTGGGGAGCAATGGTTCTCCCCAGTCAGGGTCAAAAGGATCGGTCAATACGTTGGGGAAGTAATCGACGCTGATGTCGCCGGGGCGTAATTCGAGCGTTACGGTATTGGGGTAGATCTGGGCCGTAGAGGGGGAGGGGTAGTGGAAATCGATAGGCGGTGCGAGATAGACTTGGCCGTTGCGCACGACGGTGTGGCGGTAGTTGTTGTGAATCTGTGCTGTGAAGAACACAGCCAGCGGCGCTCCGAGGGCCGTGGCCAGTTCCGGGTATTCCGGGTCTCCCTGGTCAACCAGTATTGAGGTGTTGGTTTCTCCATAGACATCGGAAGTGTTGAGCAGCGTGGCGCCGTTCGGGTCGACTCCGGCGAGGCTCTGGATGTAGACGCCTATGGGTTTGCTTACCCAGACGTCACGGATTCCACTTGCGCCCTGTAGGCCGGTGGTGGAGTTGGTGAGGTAGTTGCCACTACCATAGAGTCCGGCTCGCTCAGCATTGCTGTAGCCTATGACGTGAGCGGCGGCTCCGGTGTCGAAAAGTCCGATTGCAAATCCGGTTTCCAGGGAGGTTCCCTGCAGGGCGGTGCCTGAAAGATAGTCGCGAGGCACGGCGGTGGTTTCCAGTTCCCCGGCCCGTTTGTTGGTGAGGGTCAGGCCGACCCAGGGCACAAAGCCTGCCACGGGCGGCGAGTCGATGACGTTGACGTTAATGTTGGCGCTGGCGAGGGGTGTACCGGCGGCGGCGGGTTGAAGGGCGGCAGGGATTTGATTGAGGGGTACCTGGCGTCGAGCAGGGGTGATGCGTTGGCTACGCTGGTGCAGTGGAGGGCGGGGTTTGTCGTCGGGGTAGTAGATGGCGCGGATGTGGGCACCGTTACCGGCACGGACCTGGACGGGGATGCGTTGCCAGTCCGGGTGGTGCGGTTGACGAGCAAGTGCCTGGTCGGACAGAACACTGGAGGTCAAGAGCAGGTATGCGGCGGGCAGGAGCAGGGTGGTTATACGGCTGGCCATGATGGTTTCCTCCGGTCGGGGGCTAATCCTTTCGGCAGGCTAACTATAACAATTATAACAAGTTATGACGGTTGATGCAAGGAGGAGGCAGGCGATGGCGGGAGTTGTTGTGGGGCAAGGGGTTATGTGAGAAGTCAGCAGGCAGGAGTCAGCAGGCGTTGCATGCAGGAGGGGCATGGCCGGCGCACGTACAAAGCTAACACGCGGAGTGTTTCGCTGGCGTCAGCGGGTGACGGTTGTGACAGGCATGGGGGGCGGCATGGGGGGCTACAACTTGAGGTGGTACTGGGCAGCGAGCCGTTCGAGTTCCTTTTTGAGCAGGCCTGTCACGTTGTCGAGGTGGGCCTGGCCGTAGAGGTTGTGCATTTCGGCAGGGTCGTCTTGGATGTCGTAAAGTTCCCACTCGTCGGTTTCGGGGAAGTGGACGAGTTTGTAGCGTTGGGTCCTGACGCCATAATGGGTTTTGACGGCGTGGGCGCCGAGGCCGTAGTAGGTGTAGAGGATGCTGTCTCGCCAGTTTTTTGGCGTGTTTCCCTGCAGGATGCTTTTGAAACTGTCGCCCTGGATTTCCGCCGGAACATCGACGCCGGCGCATTCAAGCAAGGTCGGTGCGTAGTCAATGTTCTGGATTAACGCGTCGCTGGTTGTTCCCGCTTTGATCACGCCGGGCCATTTGATGATGAACGGGTTGCGCAGCGACTCTTCGTAAATCCATCGCTTATCGTACCAGCCGTGCTCACCGTTGTAGAAGCCCTGGTCGGAGCTGTAGATGACGATGGTGTTCTGGTCGAGGCCGCTTTGCTTGAGGTAGGCAAGCACCCGGCCGATCTGGTCGTCAAGCGACTTGACGCAGCGAATGTAATCCTTCAGATAAGCCTGATACTTCCATCGCACCAATGCGTCGCCGCTCAGGCCCTGGGCGCGAAATGCACGGTTTCTGGGAACGTAGTAGTCGTCCCAGGCTTGTCTCTGGGCGGCCGTCATGCGCTCAAACTCGTCAAAAGTGGAGGTGTCCCGGGACGCCGATTTTGGGGCAGCTGCTACGATTTCCTCACGAGTGCTGCTGGCGAAGGGGGGCGTCACTTTGGTGTCGGTGGCGAGATTGATTTCATTCCGAATCGACATCTTTTGTTCTTTGGCAGCGCTGCTTCGACCGGCGTAGTCATCAAAAAGATTATCGGGTTCGGGCACGTCGACATCATCGAGTAGCCGCATGTGTTTCGGCTCGGGCATCCATGTCCGGTGAGAGGCCTTGTGCCAAGAGCAGAGAAAGAAGGGTTTGTCCTTGTCTCTCTGGTTCTCGAGCCAGTTTATGGTTTTATCGGAGATTATTTCTGTGCAGTAGCCTTGCTCTCTGTTACGTTTGCCCTGCAGGTTGATAAAGTCGGGGTTGTAGTAGTTGCCTTGGCCCGGGAGGATTTCGGCGACGTCGAAGCCGGTGGGCGTCGAGTTAAGATGCCACTTGCCGAAGACGGCCGTTTGATAGCCGGCCTTTCGGAGGGCCTTGGGCAGAGTCCATTGTCCGCCGTCAAATCGCTGGCCGTTGGTGTAGAACCCGTTGACCTTGCTGTGTTTGCCGGTGAGGATAGCTGCCCGGCTGGGGCCGCAAATGGAATTGCACACGAAACTGTTGGTAAACGTAGCCCCTTCGGCAGCGAGCTGTTGCAGGTTGGGGGTGATGTTGTGCGTTCGGATGAAATTCTGCAAGCGCGACCGATAGGCGCCGAGCGTCTGAATGGAGTGGTCGTCCGAGAAAATAAAGAGGATGTTCGGCCGTTTGCTCTGGGCGGCACTACAGGTGGCTACGTAGGGGGCAATCTGAGCGCCAACACCGGCCAGAGCCGCCTGTCGAAGAAAATCACGGCGTGAAAGCATGACACTACCTCACAGCAGCAGGAACAATCGTAACGGAATAACAGACCATATGATACCAGCACGCAGCACAATTGACCAGTAGCAAATTGTGCCCGACGTCAGGCTTTGTCGTGTGGTGCATGCATCACAGGTGATAATTCATTGTCGCTGCAGTCGTTAGCCCGTGACGATGCCGAGGGGCTCGCGCGTCTTCCACTGGCCTCGGGTAAAGTCGGGAAACTCCTGGGGTTTGCAGCCGGTGGCGATGGAGCGTTCGGAAAGTTGCGACACGGCCGACCACGCGGCGGCGTCATAAACGTCCATGTCCATACAGGCTCCGGTGCGGAGGCATTCGATCAGGCGGTAGTCCTCGATGAAGTCCATGCCGCCATGCCCTGCCCCGCTGGCCCTTTCCTGGATCGCTTGCCACAGGGGATGGTCATATTGTTCGAGATACACGCTGGCGTCTTCCCATTGGTGGCTGGGGCTGACGTGCTCAATGTAGACTCGGGCCTGCGGATATTTTCGGACGAGGCCTCTAGTGCCCTGGACCCGGATGTCCCGACTGTAGGGCCTGGGGGTGTTCGTGTCGTGTTTGACTATGATAGTCTGGCCTTGGGCGGTCTGGATCACGGAGCTCACCACGTCGGAGAGCTGGTATTGCTGTTTGGCCTGGGCGCTGTCGGGCCCGCACATTTCGGCCGCTTTGAGGTTGAGCCCACGGGATTGGGAGCCCATGGAGACCAGACGAGTAAACTGGTTGCCACGATTGATATTCATGCACTGGGCTACGGGGCCCAGGCCGTGTGTGGGATAGAGATCGCCATTGCGGCGGATGGAATGGTCGGTACGCCAGAGCCCTTCCCCCTTGCGGGTGAGTTTGATGCTTCGCAGGTCATGGAGGTAGCCGCATTCAGCGTGCAGGAGTTCGCCGAGCAGCCCTTGCCGGACCATGTTGAGAATCATCAGTTCCAGGCGGTCATAGCAGCAATTCTCCATCTGCACACAGTGCTTGTGATATCGCTCGGCGGTCTCGACGAGCTGCCAGCATTCCTCGATGGTGACGGCCGCGGGCACTTCGGTGGCGGCGTGTTTGCCGTTCTTCATTGCGGCGACGCAAACAGGGACATGCCAACGCCAGGGGGTGGCTGTGTAGACGAGATCGAGTTCTTCTGTTTCGCGCATCCGTAGGAAGTCATAATCGCCTCTGTCGTAACCGACGGGCCGGGGCTGGCCTGCCTCGACGGTCCATTGCTGGATACGCTGGACCTTTTCCGGCACGATGTCACAAACGGCCACCAGCTGGGCACCTTCGAGGCGAAGAAGGTTTCGCACGTGACTTGAGCCTTGGCCCCCGACGCCGACGAAGCCGATGCGGACCGTGTCCACAGGGGTCGATCGCAAGGGGACGGCCGGCGTGATGCGAGGCGAGCGGGCGAATACCGCACAGCCGGTGACGCCAAGGCCCGCCAGCGCCGCCGTAACGGAGGTGGCCACGCTGCGCTGGAGAAAGTCTCGTCGGGTAAGTGACACGCCGCCCTCCTGGATGCCGGGGTGATTCTTGCGCGGCTGACGATTGTCTTGCGGCATGTTCTACCTCGTTTCCTTAATAGGTCTCAGGCTGCAAGTTCGCATTTTACTTGGCGGGCTCGGCTGCGGCAAGAGCTGGCCAATAGCTGCAAGCCAAGCCAACAGAGGGCCGCAGAGCCGTTCTTGTACCTCTTCGCCAGCAATCGAAAAGAAAAAAACTTTTTCTGTGCGAAAAGTGAGACACTTGGATGGGGATCGGCCACTAGTATACTGAACACTACACCGTTTCTTCCTTCAAATACCCCCTGATTACCCTCCTGTCAGGGGGTTTTTTTTATCTGGTCGGTCCATAGGCCTAAGGTGTATATTACGTTTTCTGGG
>CAYNXW010000055.1:0-11417 GCA_964401265.1 uncultured Pirellulales bacterium
CTCGCCAGCGGGGTCGTCGACAAAGACACGCATCATCTCCGCCACGTAACGCGAGTCCAGCAGGCAGTCGTCGTCCAGGAACATGATGATCTGGCCGGTGGCGCTGTCGACGCCCAGGTTGCGCGAGCGCGTGATGCCCGGTTCCGTGATGCGGATGAAGACGTAGCGCAGGCCGAACTCCAACGCCATCTGGCGCACGGCGGCGTCGTCCAACTCGGCGTTGTCCACGACAATCAAGTAACACCTTCCGATATGTGCTTGCGAACCATCAAAGAAGAAATCCCTATAATCGTCACAGAATTCCCGCCACGAAGGCAAGCAACAATCTGAAGCTGACGACGGCCATTGTATTAGCCACTCATAAATGGTTCGTTTGTCATGTGGATTAGATTGTTGCAGGACAACTGTATTGCCTTTAATCATAACCAGGCATTTCTTATTCAGGCGTTCCAAGCAGCGGTGTCGCTGCGCGACGGCATTTCAGTCGCGGGCATGATGCCCATGTCACGTTATCAGGCGAGCATGGCGGCGAGGTCTTCCTGTGGTGTGGTTATGGGTTTGAGGTCGAATTTGTCGACGAGGACGTTAAGGACGTTGGGAGTGACGAAGGCGGGCAGCGATGGTCCCAGTCGTACGTTTTTGATGCCGAGGTGTAGGAGGGTGAGCAGGATGGCGACGGCTTTTTGTTCGAACCAGGAGACGACGAGGGAGAGGGGCAGTTCGTTGACGGAGCAGTCGAAGGCGTTGGCGAGTGCGACGGCGATCTGTATGGCGGAGTAGGCGTCGTTGCACTGGCCCACGTCGAGCAGTCGGGGTATGCCTTCGATGTCGCCGAAGTCGAGTTTGTTGAAGCGGTACTTTCCGCAGGCGAGGGTGAGGATGATGCAGTCGTCGGGTACTTGTTGCGCGAGGTCGGTGTAGTAGTTTCGTCCTGGTCTGGCGCCGTCGCAGCCGCCGATGAGGAAGAAGTGTTTGATTTTACCGGCTTTGACGGCCTCGATGACTTGGCCGGCGACGGTCATGACGGTGTTGTGGGCGAAGCCGATAGTGATGAGTTTTTCGGGTTCGTCTTGGGCAAATCCTGGTTCGTCGAGGGCGGCCTGGATGAGGGGATCGAAGTTGTAATCGGTGATGTGTTTGACGCCGATGAAGCCGACGACGCCGGCGGTGAAGATACGGTCGTTGTAGGTGGACTTAGGTTTTTGGATGCAGTTGGTGGTCATGAGGATGGCGCCGGGGAAGGCATCGAATTCCTGTCTTTGGTCCTGCCAGGCGCCGCCATAGTTGCCGACGAGGTGTTTGTATTTCTTTAATTGCGGATAGGCCAGAGCGGGGAGCATTTCGCCGTGGGTGTAGACGTTGATGTTTTTGTCCTGGGTTTGTTTTAGGAGTTCTTCGAGGTCTTTGAGGTCATGTCCGGAGACGAGGATGGCTTTGCCTCTGATGGGGGTGACGCGGACCTGGGTGGGTTCGGGGTGGCCGAAGGTTTCGGTGTGGGCGGCGTCGAGCATTTGCATGACCTTGAGGTTGACTTCGCCGGTGCGTAGTGCGAGTGGCAGAAGGTTGTCGGGGGTGTTGTCGTCTTTGGCGAGGGTATTGAGGGCCTCGTGGATGAAGGCGTAGACTTCGTCGTCGGTTTTGCCGAGTATTTGTGCGTGGTCGGCGTAGGCGGCGAGTCCTTTGAGGCCGTAGAGGCAGAGTTCTTCGAGGCCGGTAATGTCTTCGGAGTGGGTTTGTAGTCTCTGGGCTATGCCGACGGATTCTCCCTGGGATTCAAGTGCGGCCAGGTCGCCGGCGGGTATCCATGCGGCGGGTCCGGCGAGGTTTTCGGTTTGTTTGCCGGCGGCTTGTGCGGCCTGTTGGTAGAGGGCTCGTGCCTTGTTGATTTGTTCGTGGGCCTGAAGGAGCCACTGTTGGAAGCGGGCGGCATCGAAGTTGACGTTGGTCAGGGTGGCGAAGAGCGCTTTTATGGTGAAGATGTCGAGATCGCCGTCGGCGCGGCCCAGTTGTCTGGCGCGGTGGGCGTACATGGAGATGCCTTTGAGGGCGTGGACGAGCAGGTCCTGTAGGGCGGCGGTTTCGGGGTCTTTGCCGCAGACGCCAAACGCGGTGCAGCCGGTACCTTTGGCACTCTGTTCACATTGGTAGCAGAACATGTTCACTGTAGGTCTCCTTCTTTAGAGGTTAGAAAGGTGTCTATCTTAAGACAGTTTTAGGATTGCTTTATCATAGTGAGCAGCATTTTGAATGGTTGGGGGGCGCGTAGGGCGTGAGGGACGTTAGCGGGCATGGTGATGATCTGGCCTGGGGCGACGTTGATGTCGTGTCCTGCGATGGTGACGCATGCGGCGCCTTCGATGATCTGGACGAGGGCGTCGAAGGGTGCCTGGTGTTCGCTGAGAGCTTGGCCGGTGTCGAAGGCGAAGAAGGAGACGGTGCCGGCGGGTTTGTCGACGAGGGTTCTGCTGACGATGCCCTGTGGGGTGTAGTCGGCCAGTTCGGTGAGTTTTTGTGGTTGGGTGTTCATCGTGGGGTGCTCCTTTTTGGTTCGGGGAGGTTGGTTTGGTCGCCTGGGCCGTCACGTGTTTCGAGGAGTTGGGCGAGGGAGACGTCGCTGAGGAAGTGGTCGAGGTGTTCCTGGAGTTGGGCGAGTTTTTCTGAGACGGGGCAGTGGGGCTGTCGGGGGCAGTAATCGAGGTTGAGGACGCAGCCGTTGACGGCGATGGGTCCCTGGGCGGCTTTGACGACGTCGGCCATGGTGAAGTTTTGGGGTGGTTGGGCGAGGTGGTAGCCCCCTTTGGGTCCCATGTGGCTGTCGACGAGGCCGGCGTCGCGTAGGATTTGGAGGATTTTGCAGGTGAACTGGTAGGTGATGTCTTCCTGTTTGGCGAGGAGTCGGGCGGAGGCTTGGCCATTGGGGTAGCGTCGGGCGAGGTTGAGCAGGATGCGGAAGGCGTAGTCGGTGTTTTGCCGTACGATGTTCATGGTTATCGGTCTTTTTTGGTTGTTTGGGGCGATTGTGGTTGGGTCGCCGCTTATCTATGACTATTCTAGTCCTACATAGTGAGATGTCAAGTGGGGAGGGAGATTTTTTTTGTAGATGTGCGGGCCGGCCTTTTGGGGGTGGTGGTGTCGGGGGTGTTTCTTTGGTTATTCGGTGGTGAGGAGTTTTTTTGTAAGGTGGTCGAGGAGGTCGTCGGGTTCGAGTTTTCGTGCGGCGAGGCGGGCAAGTTGAGGGTTGCGGCCGAGTCCGCCGTTGAGGTAGAGGTCGTAACACTGGCGTAATTGTCCTTCAATTTTGGTCTGTCGGCCGACGAGTCCGATGGGGGCGACGGTGCTGTGGGCGCAGCCGTTGGGGCAGCCGGAGATGCAGATGGTGGTGTGTGGCAGTTGGCGGCCTTTCAGGCGGTCGTTGAGGCGTTTGGCGAGGTTGCGGGTGTTGGTCAGGGCGCGGGGGCAGTAGGTGGTTCCGGGGCAGGCGACGATGGTTGGTGTGTTCTGTTCGGGTTGAGGGAGTTTGGGTTCGGCGGCGAGTATTTGTCGCAGCTGGGTGTGTTCGGGGCTGGATACCACGATGTTATGGTGGTTGGTGATGGTGATGGAGAGGCCGGGCAGGTCTGCTATTCGTGCGAGGGCGTCGGCGGCGTCGGGGGAGAGCTGGCCGAGGGGGAAAGGCAGGCGTAGGTGTTGGGTTTGGAGGGGGTGTTGGTTTTTGACGGGTGGTGTGGGCTCGAGGGGCTCGACGTGGGTATGAGCGAGGGTGCTGTCTAGGAGTTGTGCGAAGTGTTGGTCTCCGAGGTCTTGGCGGAGGTGTCTGAGGCGGGCTCGGGCTCGGTTTTTTCGGTGGCCGTGTTGGTTGAAGACGGCGAGGGCGGCGAGGGCGATGGGCAGGATGTCGGCGGCAGGTCGGTAGGGGTAGAGGAGGATGCCGGTAGCGGGTCTGGCGCCGAGGGAGCCGGCGGCGATGACCTGGAAGCCGGTGGTGTTTTGGTTTTGTTTCAGGACGAAGCTGAGGTCATTGATCCATGGTTGGGCATCGCAGTGGGGTTGGCCGCAGGCGAGGGCGATTTTGAACTTTCGGGGGAGGGAGTGGGTGAGGGGGTTTTCGAGGAGGCGTGCAGTGAGGGTTTGGGCGAGGGCGACGAGGTCGATGTCTTGGTTGTGTTTTTGGGGGCAGGAGCAGAGGGTGATATTGCGGAGGCCGTCACCGCCGCCTGCTTGGCCGGTGAGGGCGGCGTTGGCGAGGGCGTGCTGCAAGGGGAGAGTGTTTTGTGTGGTGACGTTGTGGAATTCGATATCTTGTCTGGTAGTGAGGTGGATGGGGGTCTGGGGAGTGAAGGTTCTGACGGCGTGTGCGAGGGCTATCCATTGTGGTCCGGTGAGGCGTCCGCCCAGGATGCGTACTCTTTGCATCCATAGTCCTGGCTGGCGTTGGGGGTAGAGTCCGGCCAGTCGTGCCTGAGGCGAGGGTTGTGGCGGGGTGGTCAGGGGGAATAGCGGGTGTGTTGCTTCAGGGGTTTTCATGTTTGTTTTTTTCTTTCTGAATCGGCCGTCGGGTGGACTGGGAGGCCCACCCGACGGGTAGAATATTTCCGGCTAGTCTTGAGATGCGGTCTGTTGTCGCAGGGGTCGGGTGTGGATGCCGCATTCGCCGCCACACTTGCTGGTGCCGATCCATCGGCCGGCGCGTTCGTCGGCGCCGACGCTGATGTTGGAGCAGGGAGCGCAGCCGAGTGAGCGGTAGCCTCTCTCGTAGAGGGGGTTGACGGGGACGCCTCGAAGGGCGAGGTACTGCCAGATTTCGCGTTCATACCAAATGAGGATGGGGTTGAGTTTGAGTAGTCCCAGGTCTCGCTCTTCGTTTTCCTGGAAGTCGGTGCGTGTGCGTCCTTCGGTGCATCGTAGTCCGGTGACCCAGCATTTGACGTTCATTTCGTCGATGGCTTGTCGGGTGGGTTCGACTTTGAGCAGGTCGCAGCAGCGGTCGGGGTCTGTTTTGTAGAGTTCGTCGGGGATATCGACGTCGTTTTTGAAGACGCGCAGTTCGGGGTAGCGTGCGACGGTTTTGTGCATGAATTGGACCGTTTCTGGGGGTTTGAAGCGGGTGGTGACGATGAAGCCGCGGATGGCGGGGTTGACGCGTTTGGCGAGGTCCCAGACGACGATGCTGTCCTTGCCGAGGCTGTTGGCGACCACCAACTGGTCACCAAAGCGGTTGTAAGCCTGGTCGATGAGAGCGAGGGCGCGGTCGACTTTTTGGGCGAAGTTGAGGCCTTCGACCAGTTCGTGGATGTTTTGTTGGGTGTTGAGTTGAGTCATTGTTTGGTCCTTTCGTAGAAATAGGGGTAACTGTTGATTTGTTGTATTTGGTCAGATTTCGTATTCGGGGTTTCGGGCGCGTCCGTGGGGGATGCGGTTCCAGAGTCTTTCGTAGACGTAGTAGGCGGCGATTTTGAAGACGGTGTCGACCAGGCCGATTTTTGCGGCGAAGTCTAGTCGTCCGGTGAGGGCCCAGATGATGGTAGCGGTGGCGCAGGTGCCCATGGCTCGCCAGAGTAGGGCTTTGACGAGGCTGCGGACGTGGGATTCGGAATGTCGGCGGCTATTCATACTTATGCTACCACTATAGTAGGAATTGAAGACAACACGTTGCCGCTCTGGAAGCGGCTTTTGGTAATGGGGTTAATCAGATGGCGTAGGAGGGGACGTACTGCTGGCGTTGTTGTTCGTCGCGGGCGACGAGGACGGCGAAGGTGGTGGAGGAGAAGACGTTGTTGATCGCCTGCTGTACGTCTTGCCACATGGACATGAATGCGCAGTGCCCGCGGAGGGGGCAGGCGTCTTTGGGGTTGGTTTCTAGGCAGTGGACGGGGCCGACGGGGCCTTGGATGAGGTAGACGACTTCGCCGATGGAGATGGAATCGGGGGTTCGGGCGAGGATGTAACCGCCGGCGCTTCCACGGCGGGACCAGACAAGGGCGGCACCTTTGAGTTGGGCGAGGATGACTTCGAGGAAGCGTTGGGGTATGGCCTGGGCGGCGGCGATTTGGGCGGCTTTGACGGGGCCTTGGCCTCGGCGTTTGGCCAACTCGAAGACGGCGCGGAGGGCGTAGAGGGTTTTTTGTGAAGCGAGCATTGTATTACCTCCTCACGAGGCGAGGGTTGTTCTTTGTTCACCTATCCGATAGGAATAATGACATAATTAATCTTTCGTGTCAAGGGTCGTTTGTGGAAAAAAGGGGGGGCGGCATGTTTTTTGAGGGGGTGTCAGCGTTAAGCTCTTTTTATATAGGTATTTATGTAGCGGTGCTTTTTTTGTTGGCGTGGTGGCAGCGTGCCGTTGGCATTGCCGGTTGGGGGTGAGGGCGGTCAGGCGGGCGAGAGGGTGGTCTTGGTTAGGCGTTGACCGTCCGGTCGGTCCGCCGGATAATAGGTATGGCGTGGGGTGAGAGGTGTGGGCCGGTGATGGACAGAGCAGGGCACGGACAGAGCGGCGGCGGTCAGGGCGATTGGCCGGTGGGGGAGCGGGCTGTGGGGATGGTGCGGTTGTTGGAGATGGCTCGTGCGTTGGGGGCGACGTGCGATCTGGATACGCTGTTGCCGATGGTGGTGTCTCATTCGATGGCGTTGCTGGGGGCGGAGCGGGCGACGCTTTTTTTGTATGACGGGGCTCGGCAGGAGTTGTACACGCGTGTGGCGGCAGGGGTGGAGGGTTTTCGGATACCGTTGAGCACGGGTCTGGCGGGTGCGGCGGCGCGGAGTCTGGAGGTTATCAACGCGCCGGACGCGTACGCGGACGCGCGGTTCAATCGGAGCATCGACGAGCGGACGGGGTATCACACGCGGAGCATATTGTCGTGTCCGTTGATCGATTATGATGGGCAGTTGGTGGGGGTGTTGCAGGTGTTGAACAAGCGGCGGGGGACGTTTGGTGCGGAGGATGTGGCGTTGGCGGAGGCGTTGGGGGCGCAGGCGGGGGTGGCGTTGCAGCGGGCGCATTTGTTGCAGGAGCATCTGGAGAAGCAGCGTCTGGAGCAATCGTTGGCGATCGCGAAGGACATACAGCAGAAGTTGCTGCCGCGGGAGGCGCCGCGTCTGGAGCATTTTGACGTGGCGTGCTGGCATCGGGCGTGCGACGCGATTGGGGGGGATTACTGTGATTTTTTGCGGTTGCGGGACGGGCGGATGCTGGTGAGTTTTGGGGACGTGAGCGGGCACGGGGTGGGGCCGGCGCTGGTGTCGTGTGCGACGCGGGCGATGTTACGGGCTTTGGCGAGCATCAATGACGACATAGAGGGGGTGATGCGGACGGTGAACGTGTTGATGACGGAGGATTTGCCGGACAATCGGTTTGTGACGGCGTTGATTGGGGTGTTGGACGACGAGCGAGGGGAGCTGGCGTATTGCAGTGCGGGCCAGGCGCCGCTGTTGTGGGTGCACGGGGCGGACGGGGCGGTGGATGTGCTGGCGGCGGATGGGATACCGGTGGGGATATTGAGTGATTATGAGCGGTTTCCGCAGCAGCGGATCGCGTTGGCGGCGGGGGATTTATTTGTGTTGTTGACGGACGGGTTTTATGAGTGGGCGGATGGGGAGGGTCGGCAGTTCGGGATTGAGCGGGTGATCGAGATTTGCCGGCGGGAGCGGGCGGGTACGGCGTCGGCGGTGCTGGAGGCGATTCGGGCGGCGGTGACGTCGTTCGGGGAGACGAAGCAGGCGGACGATTTGACGGCGATTTTGATTAAGAGGACGGGGTGAGGGGTCCGTAGAAGAAATTCGAAATTCGAAGCACCAAAATTCGAAACAAATTCGAATGACAGAAATTCAAAAGGGGAAAGCGCAAGGTGTCGCCTTCGGCGACGTTAGTCTGCTCATGGGCGAGACGCCCATACCACATTTCAGTCGCGGACAAGATGCCTACGGCACGATACATGCGTGGAGCTGAAGGTTTATCCTACGATGTTTTTTGGGCGTTGGTGAGTTGTTCGTCGGGTTGTTCGGGGGTGAGGTTTTTGTACCAGAAGTGGTAGAGGCCTGCGATGCCGATGAGGAAGAGGGGCAGGGTGATCCAGAAGGCTTTGAAGTTGTGTACGACGAGGAACATGGGCAGGAGGAAGAGGGTGATCTGCCAGAGGAGGGCGAAGGGCAGGCCGATGATGTCGTTGAGGTGTTCGCGTCGGGTGGCTTTTAGCTGTTCGGGTGAGAGGGTATGGAGGAGGGGGCCCCAGAAGCCGAAGGGACGGGTGGTTCGGTAGAAGTTTTCGAGGACGGCCTGGTCGGTGGGGCGAGTGAGGAAGGTGCCGACGATGGTGGCGACGAGGCCTACACCGCCGACAGCGGCGAATTTGATGAGGTCGTGCCATTCGGGGAAGAATTTCATCTGGACGATAGCAGCAATGATGCCTGCGATCATGCCGATGGCGAAGCCACCGCCGTTGAAGCGCCACCAGTAGAATCGGATGACGAGGGGTGCGAGCAGGCCTCCGCCGAGGCCCATGGTGATCCATCCCCAGATGTTGTTGATGCTTTTGGCGAAGTATCCTACGCCGAAGCCTACGGCGACGAGGGCGATGACGAAGATCCATGAAGCGAGGATGAGTTCGCGGTTTTTGGCGGCGGGTCGGAGGTATTGTTGGTAGAGGTCGCGGGTGAAGAAGCCGGCGGTTTTGTTGACGGTGGAGTCGAAGGTGGACATGACGGCGGCGGTGAGAGCGACGAGGAGGAAGCCGCGGAAGCCGATGGGGATACGGTAAATGATGACGGCGGGCAGGATGCGTTCGGGGTCGTATTTTCCTTCGAAGCCGACGAGGTTGATGCTTTGTCGCCAGTCGTCGCCGAGGGTATGTTGGAGTGAGGCGACGAGGTCGGGGTAGGCCTCGACGTGGAGGCGGACGTTGGCGATGGTGTCGGCCCATCGGGCTTTGTCGAGTCCAGGGAAGTGGTCTTTGACGAGGGCAGCGGCCTGTGCCATGACGTTTTGGTCGGGGAAGGTGTCTTTGATGAGGAAGAGGCCCAGTACGGCGAAGCCCATCATCATGGGCCAGCGGAACATCATGAGGAAGGTCCAGAGGGCGGAGAGTTTGCCGCATTCGGCATCGGAGCGGGCGCCGAAGAAGCGGGGGTCGTCGCCGGAGCCGGCGCCAAGCAGGACGTTTTTGATGAGATAGAAGGCGGCGAAGAGGGCGAGCCACTGGAAGGCTTCGTACTCACCGCCGAGAGGTATTTGGGTTCGCCACTGGGGGTAGCCGGTCATCCATTGGTCGGTGTGCGTGACTTGTTGGGCGACCTGGGCGAGTGCGTCGGCGTCGGGTGCGGCGTTGAAGGCCATGACGGAGATGGCGACGACGGCGATCATGATGAGGCCGGCCTGGAAGAGGTCGGTGAAGACGACGCCGTAGAAGCCGGAGACCATGGTGTAGACGGTGGCGATGACGAGCAGGATGAGAGAGCAGTAGATGGGAGGCAGTGGGACGAACATGGAGAAGAAGAGGCCGACGCCTTTGACGAGGTATGCGATCATGCCGACGGACCAGAGGATTTCGGCCAGGGCGCGTGCGAATCGAGCGAATTGGCCTCCGGCTCCTTTGCCGAAGCGGTAGACCATCCATTCGGCGCCGGTCATGCATCCGGAGCGTCGGTGCCATTTACCGGCCCACATCATATAGACGGCCAGGACGAGGACGGCTCCGCCGCGGAATTCAAGGAAGAGGCCTCTGGGGCCGAGCAGGAAGAGGAGTGAGACGACGATCATGGTGCCGGTGACGTCGAGGAAGGTGGCCATTCCGGAGACGCCGAGGAGCCACCAGGGCATTTTTCTGCCGGCGAGGAAGTAGTCTTCGAGGCTGGCGGCGGCTTTTCGCTGGCGGTAGAAGCCCAGGCCTACGAGGCAGGAGAAGTAGACGAGGATGACGAGGTAGTCGACGGCGTTGAGGACTTGCATAGGGTGGCTCCTGCAGGTAGAGGGCTCTTTGCGATCTGTACGTTGAGGCAGTTCAAGGTGTCGCTACGTGCCGGCCCTAGCGGGGCAGGGCACGGCGCGGGGGGATCGTGCTGCCAGTGCTTAGTCTAGCCGAGATGGCGTAGGTGTGCAACGGTCAGGCGGGGGAGTGTTTGGTTCAGCGTCGGGTGCGGTCGGTGGGGTCTGGGGGGTCGAGGTTGTCGAGGCCGAAGAGTTGCAGCCATTGGTCGATGTCGCCGTTTTGGAGGCCTGCGCGTTTTTCGGGAGGTTCGGTGGGTGGCGGTGGCGGCGGTGTGGCGGCGCGGGTTTGGAGGGCGATGAGGTAGTCGCGGGAATTGAGGGTGGGGCAGCGTCGTCTTCGGGCGTTTTTGCGGACTTCATGATCGGTGCTGACGACGGTGAGTCGGCGGGGTGCGGAGTTTTTGGCGACGAGGCGGGCGATTTCGGTGTCGGCGTCTTGTTGGGGCCCGCTGTAGACGAGGCGGAGGCAGCCTTGCGGTTCGACGCGCATGGGTTGGCCTCGGAGGGGTTGGCCGTCGAAGACGATGATGCCGTGGTCGCCGAGGCAGTGCATGTCGGTGGCGATGAGGCGGCAGAGGTTGATGGGGGTGAGCTGGGCCCAAGCGGGGTCGAGCTTGATAGCGGCGTGGTAGAGGTTGTAGCCGTCGAATAGGTAGGGCATAAGAAAACCGGTAAAGGACGATCACTTGAAGGCAGCTTCAAATTTCAGGTCGTTGCGGAGCGTTCTGGCTATGTGCTTGACTTGATCATCAGAAATATCAGGGATAACACTGCGAACGGTAGCTTCGACACGTTCTATAGCGGCGTTTTGTGCGGGTGGAGCTTGGTGTTTTTGCAGGAGGTCCCTGAGGTCTTGAGGTGCTAATTCCGCCCACGGTTTGGCTGTCGAAGCCTGCATTTTTTTCAGGTTCTTCTTTGATATCCACTGGGGTCCCCATGATTGCTGCGCAGCAGGAGAGAGTAAATCCTTGATGATTGCATTGCGTACCTCTTCGCCGAAATCCCGCGTAGGGACACGTGCGTACAGATTTCCAAGCAGCCAACCAAGTTTATTTCGAAATTCGACACGCAGACGACCGGTGCGAGCATTTACGATAGTCTCATAGTGTTCGGCGGCGCGAAGTGCAACGCTAACCTGAAGCATAATAACAGAGGGGACCAAGACATCAGCTTCGCCATCTGGATGGAGATAGAAGAGGCCCATGCTCTGTTCGTTCTGGTCCAGAAGACGCTCAAGGAAACTGGTAGCAGCGTTTTTTCCAGTGCTTAGATAAACGCCGGGTGCCAACCTATCTCTATGACAGCATTTGTCCAAGAACGTCAGGAGCACATGTTCAAGAGGCCTGACAACAGCCACGTTGATGTAACTGGATTTACAGGCTTCATTGTTGCGGCGAGCCAAATCGCAGGTTTGTGTAAGGACTGCGAATCCAGTGTA
>CAYNXW010000056.1:0-11369 GCA_964401265.1 uncultured Pirellulales bacterium
ACTCAAAGCGCCCGGTTGAGCTGCATCGTATGGGCGTGAAAAGCCTGCATTTGCTCATAAGACAGCGCCGGGTCGCGAGCAGCCAGCGCCGTCTTGTTGTGCAGCAACGGCTCGTCAGCCTCCAGCCCGTACAGTCGACACGCTTCATCAAACAAAGCCGTCCCCGGAATCGGCGAGTACTGACACAAACGAATCTGCACCCCCCTCTCGTGCACCGCCCGGGCCGAATCGTACAACTCCCCCAGCTTCTGACCCGGCAGACCAATCAGCAAATACGCCTCCAGTTGCCTCGGCGAAAAACCCGCCCGTTGCAGATGGCCCACCGCACGCCGAAAATCAGCGTCAGACACCTTGAAATCGCTCACCTGCTGCAGCGGTCCCGCCGAGCCGGCCGCTTCGTAACTCAAACGGATCATCTGAAAACGACAAGCCGCCATCAAATCAGCAACCTCTCTGCTAATGAATCGACAGTGCAAACCGTTGGGACAATGAAAACGCAAAGGCCGATCCCACCGCGAAATCTGCTCCAAAATAGGCACAATGTGTTCCGCCGCGCCAGCAAGCAGCGCGTCGTCCATAAAAGCAACGTCACGCCACCGGTCGGAATCCGCCGCTGCCCCCCGCCGCTCCTCAAGCACCGCCAACAACCGACTTAACTGGTCCACAAACTGCCCCGGCGACAGCTGCTGCAGACTCCGCTGCAACAATCGACTGGCGCAATAACTGCACCGAAACGGGCAACCCAGGCTCGTAACGACCGTAAGATACGTCAGCCGCCCGTAGAGATGGTAAGCCGGCAAAGGCCAATCAGCAAATAACGCCGGCCCACGCCGCGCCCCCTGCCCACCGAGCGATTCGAGCCACCCCAGAACAGAATCGAAACCTGCCTCCGTAAAAAGCCGGTCCGGCCCGCAGTGCTCGCGGGCGTGACCCGGCATCAGCCGAGCGTAAACACCGCCCAGCCCCACCGGCACCTCGCCCGCAACACGCCGAATAATCTCGATGGCCTGTGCCACCCCCGTGTACCAGTAGGTCATCATGCTCGTCACCAGCACCGCCACCGGCCGATGCGCCCGACATTCCTCGCCAATTACATCAGCCAGAACCTCCCCCGGCAAACCATAATGCCGAAAACGCCGCGGCACATGCGACAAACACGCCGGCTTCGCAACCACTTCACTGTAGTATTTGCCCGTCCCGTCCGCCCGCGTCGGCAGCAACTCTCCCAGCCCCTCAAGGGCCCCGTGACTCCGATCCAACGCATCGACCAGCCGAACCTCATAACCCGCCCCTTCAAGCACACCCGCCAGATAAAGCAGCCCCAACGGCTTGTTGAAAAAGTCATACGCCGCAAAATCGTGAATCGGTGGGTTGACGAGCAGTACTGTCTTGGCCATAGCGTTAGCGTAGCACGCCCCACTATTTCAACGGTATCGTGTCCAGTACCGCGGTCAGGGCGCAGCCAGTTTAGATTCGTGAGTTTTGATAAGCTCGACCATGGCGTCTTCCGTTTCCGCGTGGCACAGCTCCTCTGCCAACGTACCATCATGCAGCAACCGGCACAAACGCGCCAGAATGTGCAGATGGTGCCTATCGTCGAGCGAGCACGTCATAAAAAATAAATCCGTCAGACGACCATCCGGAGCACCGTACCCTATCCCCTGCGACGTGCGCGCCACCACCAAAATCGAGTCACCCAGCGAATAAGGCAGCGGCCGGCGAGGGTGCGGTATCGCAATCCCCCCGGGAAGCGCCGTCGAACAAAGCTCCTCCCGCGCCAGCAACGCCTCCAGCAACGCCTCGGCGTCATAAAGCAACTCCGTCTGCTCTGCCAGTTGAACCAGTTCACGCAGCACCGAATTCTTCGTCCGCGCAGGCAACGCCAGCGAAACCGCTTCCACACGCAGCAGCGGCGTAATGATCATATCTTCCGCCGGCACCTGCCGGTGCGCCGTGATGCCCGCGTCAACGCTGTCGAGCCGCTCACGGTTCAACTCCGCCATCTGCTGCTGAAGCCAATCCGTAATCTCCGCACGATTAAAACGCAACTGGCCCGCCACCTTCTGACACGGAATGTGGTCGCGCAGAGCAAGTTTCTCCGCTCGGCGTTCGTCGATGCCGAGCAGACCCGCCAGTTCGCGAACATTCATGAATCCATAGGGCATATTCCCACTATACGCCATATCCCCACCATCGGCAAGGCCGGAATCCACATTGGCAGACTCCCCCCCCCGTGGTAAAATGCTCCCAGGCGGGCAATTAGAGGCCGTGTGAAAAAAGCAGCCTCAAGCCCCAACGCATAACGTGGCATCGGCCGAGACACCTCCG
Source organism: uncultured Pirellulales bacterium (assembly GCA_964401265.1). Lineage (GTDB taxonomy): Bacteria > Planctomycetota > Phycisphaerae > Sedimentisphaerales > SM23-30 > CAYNXW01. The sequence continues at coordinate 2,329 of CAYNXW010000056.1, forward strand.
TCTCGACAGACGCACCAAAACTACTCAGCACCTTAGACGTGGAGGTCAGTAATGCTGGTGTTAGGGATTCTCGGATTGGCGGCCTTGGCATTGTCGTTGGGCGCTCGCTTCTACGCACCTCTCATCGGACGCGTCCTCGGAGAACGCGCCGATCGCGCCACTCCCGCCACCCTCATCAACGACGGCCGCGATTACGTCCCCACCAAAACACCCGTCGTCTTCGCTCACCATTACGCCTCCATCGCCGGCGCCGGCCCCATCATCGGACCCGTCATCGCCATCTATTACGGCTGGGGACCCGCCCTGTTGTGGATATTGCTCGGCGGCGTCTTTCTCGGAGCCGTCCACGACTTCGCCGCCACACATATCACCATGCGCGAGGGTGGAAAAAACCTCACCGTCGTCGCCAGACGCACCATCGGACCCGCCGCCTTCGCCATGCTCCTCGTCCTCATGATCACCCTGCTCGTCCTCGTCTGCGCCTCCTTCCTCGACCTGTCCGCCACCGCCCTCACATCAAAAGTCTCCGTCCAAACACTCCAGATGACCGCCGACAACAGTCTCATTCGCGTAGAGGACGGCCAAGCCGTTATCGGAGGCATCGCCTCCATGTCCGTCATCGTTATCACCGCCTGTTCACCCCTGATAGGCTTCCTCTATCTCAAACGAAAGTGGCCCGTCTGGCTCTGCTCACTGCTGGCCCTGGCCATCTGCGCTCTCTCCATCTGGATCGGCCTGCATGTCCCACTCGCCGTCAAACCCACCACGTGGAAACTCATGATCAGCGCCTACGTCCTCATTTCCGCAGGCCTGCCCGTCTGGCTCTTCCTGCAAAGCCGTGACTTCATCAACGTGCACATCCTCTACGTGGGCATTGCCTTCTTGATGGTCGCCCTCGTCGCAGCGGCCCTGCGCGGCGGAGGACAAATGAGCGGCGCCGACACCCTGCCCCTCAACAACTGGGGCTCCCCGGATCTACAGGACAAATTGGGACCAGGTTGGCCCGCCATGTTCGTACTCATCGCCTGTGGCGCCGTCAGCGGCTTTCACAGCCTCTGCGCCGGAGGCACCACCTGCAAACAACTCAACAACGAACTCGCAGCACGACGCGTGGGCTACTACGCCATGCTCCTCGAAAGCTTCCTCGCCGTCTGCGTCATCTGCTGCCTGCTGGTGGGCCTCTCCAATACCAGCTACATGCAGTATTGTCACCCCACCGAAGCAAAAGGAAACGCCATCCTGACCTTTGCCATGGCCGTCGGCCATACCGCCCACGTCGGACTCGGCATCCCCATCGCCGCCGGCGCCCTCGGTGCCATGCTCCTCCTCGAAGGTTTCCTCGTCACCACCCTGGACACCGCCATCCGCCTGACGCGCTACATGATCGAAGAAGGTTGGCAAACATTGTTGGGACGCTATGACGTCTTCGCGGATACCTGCACCACCACCATTCCACAGACCTCCGTAGAACTGGCAGGCACAGGCGGCCTGGGTACCGCCCATCCCGTCGCCGACAACACCCCCGTCGCCCAGGCAACTGCACCAAAGCAAACCTCCGGCGCCTTGCGCACCATCCTCCGCTTCCTCAAATACTACTGGGTCAACTCCGGCCTTGCCGTCGCCCTGATGCTCTGGCTCGGCTGGGGCAAAGGGTATTTGCTGCTCTGGAGAATCTTCGGTGCAGCCAACCAATTGCTCGCCGCACTGGCCCTGGTAGTTACCACCGCCTGGCTCATGCAGCGACGCCGACCCGTCTGGTATACCCTGATCCCCGCCGCCTTCATGCTCGCGACCTCGGTGACCATGTTGGTGCGACTGCTCATTACCGATTTCATCCCCGAACTCCACACGGGAAAAACCGGCATGATCCCCCTCATCTTCGCCGATGTACTGATCGTAGCCATGGCCTGCGGCGTCACCGCCCTGGCCCTCTACCGCTGGGCATGTGGAAAAACACCACAAAGGCTACACCAAAGCTCCTGAACCACTTCACCCAGCAGATTCAAAACCCGACACCGCCTGACAGAGACCGCAAAGCTGCGCCAGTTGATCCCCACATGCCTCCAGTTGCCCCTGCCGTACCAACGATTCGAATCGCGCCGCTTGCTGCATGACGGGTTCAAAACCGGCGCTGCCGCTGGCGCCCTTAAGCGCGTGCAGATGCGATTGCAACCGATCAATGTCACCGTCTCCCAAAGCCACCTCAATGGCCTCAAGTTGGCCAGGAAGCTCTTCAAGAAACAGGTCTATCACGACATGCAGGTCGGGCTCATCTGCGAGACTGGAGCGGAGAGGCTCCACTGGCACACCCTTGGCGCAACCAGTACATTCGGGCGACAACGCTGGCTGAGCATGCACGGCATGATCGACTGACTTGGCCGTTGGCTGACTGAGCTTCTTGTCCATCATCTGACAGAGTCCTTCCTTCTTTAGCACTCGCGCCCGCCCGTTTCACCTCTTACATCTCACGTTATCCACGAACATCGGGCGAGGGTTCACCAATAGCGTTATCGGCCATTTCGCACTCGCGCCTGAGCCCCCGCCCCGGCTGGCCACCACCTTCAACCACGCGACACCACAAGTAGGGAATAAACTGCCCTCCTGACCCGGACATGTCACAGACTTCGCACGCCCGCGTCCGATAAACCGCCCCACTTCAAGCTTGTATCCTCCGCCCTGAACAATTACAATGTCAACGGTCGAGGTAGGACATCTGTATTGACGAGCAAGGGGGCAAGGGAGGTCGGTTATGCTGGCTCGAATACATAGCGCAGCGATGGCTGGAATTGACGCATTGTGCTGCGAAGTAGAGGTCGACATCGCTCGCGGCGGCTTTGAACGCACCACCATTGTCGGCCTGCCCGACAGCGCCGTCAAAGAATCCACCGACCGCGTGCGCAGTGCCATCATCAACTGTGGCTTCACCTACCCGCGTACCGCCAGCGTGGTCAACCTGGCCCCCGCCGACCTGAAAAAGGAAGGACCCAGCTTCGACCTGCCCATCGCCTTGGGAATGCTCTTCGGCCAAGGCCAAATTCAAAGCGAAATGCTCAGCGAAACCGTGGTCATCGGTGAACTCGCCCTCGACGGACGCGTCCGACCTGTCAAAGGCGCTATCGCCGCCGCCGTCATGTGCCAACAGCGCGGCTTTGCCAGACTCATCGTCCCCGCCGACAATGCCCCCGAAGCCGCCGTCGTTCAGGACATCGACGTCATCCCCGTCTCCTCCCTCACCGAAGCCGTCGGCTTCCTCACAGGCCAGCTGCCCATCGAACCCACCCAGGTGGACGTCCACGCCCTCTTCGCCCAGGCCTCACGATATGATGTCGATTTTGACGATGTCAAAGGACAAGAATCCGCCAAACGCGCCCTCACCGTCGCCGCCGCCGGTAACCATAACATCCTTATGATCGGCCCACCCGGTTCCGGCAAAACCATGCTCACCCAGCGACTGGTCACCATCATGCCCCAACTCACACTGGATGAGTCCCTCGAAACCACACGCGTCTACTCCGCCGTGGGCCTCTTGACCAAAGGCGAATCCTTACTCGCACAACGCCCCGTCAGGGCCCCACACCACTCCGCCAGCGCCCCGTCCCTCATCGGCGGCGGCAGCCTGCCAAAACCCGGAGAAATCTCTCTCGCCCATAACGGACTGCTCTTCCTGGACGAGTTCCCCGAGTTCAACCGCGCCGTGCTCGAAACCATCCGCCAGCCTCTCGAGGACAACTCCGTCACCATCGCCCGAGCCGCCGGAACCCTCCGATTCCCCGCCAGCATCATGCTCGTCGCCGCCATGAACCCCTGCCCCTGCGGCTACGTCACCGACCCCAAACGAAACTGCAAATGCACACCCAACCAGATCGAACGATACCTCGGCCGCATCTCCGGCCCACTCATCGACCGTATCGACATCCACGTCGAAGTGCCCGCCGTACCCTTCCGCGACCTCTCCAGCAAACGTAACGGAACCTCATCCGAGACAATGAGAGTCCAGGTTACCAAAGCTCGACAACGACAGGCCCAACGCCTCGCCCAAACCGACATCCGCGTCAACGCCCGAATGTCCTCCCGACAAATCCGCCAATTCTGCCCCCTCGACGACCCCTGCCTCCACATCCTCAAACAAGCCGTCTACGAACTGGGCCTCTCCGCCCGCGCCCACGACAAGGTCCTCCGCATCGCACGCACCATCGCCGACCTCGCCGACGCCGATACCATCCAACCCGAACACCTCGCCGAAGCCATCCAGTACCGACGACTCGACCGAAACCTCTAGCACGCAAAATGCAACACAACACACCCTTACCGTTCAAAAACACTATAACACGCCAAATATCCGGGCCTACCCTCTCGCCTACCCTGACCTACGTCCATATCTCAATAACAACAAGAAAGCGATAGTAACGTCCAGGCAGGCGACACAAAGAAGGCCCGCTTCAGGAAAATCCAACCAAACGCTCAGATAACCAAAAGGAGCGTTACGATGCCAATGATCAATAGAATCGCGATGGTGCCGAACCTGACGATGCTTTATCAGCCGGAGTGAGACCCGTTTGAGAAAGGCAGCGGCCCTGCGCGTGCTCGATCGACAAACGACAAAGAAGATTTACGCTCAGATTGCGGCGTTTCCAGCGATACGACCTTTCGACTTCCTGCTGACCAACGCACCAGGGCTGGATGACACCTACTGGAATCGGGGAAATGTCAGCGGCAAAGGGATGGAAGGTTACCGTAAGTTTGGTGATTGGTCTAAAGGCGGAGCCTGGGCCACGGTCGAGGGCCGGGCGATTCTGATGTACTACCACCGGCTGGGCAAGTTCGAAGACATTCGCCGATCCGCCGCACGGGCAATGGGACGGGGCAAGGACTACCGCATGGACGCCACCTGGTCGCAACGCGTCGAAAAGTGGCTCTAAACAAGTCCTACCAAGCGACCGCCCTGGGAATGTACAACGGCTTTGCCAGACGATCGCCGCCTACGCCATAAAGGCGACACGGTCTATGTAACCGGCACCAGCAGCGAGCAGCAATGGACCGGCCAGCGCGTCCAAGGACCTCCAGAACTTCGAAAGCTACACCGCGCCACATTGCCTGCGATACCTGGGCGGGTGGTTTTACAACTTCTACCTGGAGAACGTATCACGCAACGGCTAGGACACATACGACACGCACGTGGTCCGCAGTCGCGACCTGCGCCACTGGCAGCCAAGCCCTTGAACCCGGTCCTGCACTATGGACCCGCCGACAAGCAGATCGCCAATCCCAATCTCACCGCCGACCAGCGACAAAAAATAGCCGACGCCGAAAACATAAACAATTCCGACATCGATTTCTGCGAGTTCGACGGACAACTACTCCTGTTACAGCCACGTCAGGCCGTCACGATCAGCCCAACGCCGCCTGCCGAATGGCCCGGGCAGCCTCAGCCGGGGCCTCTTGGCCAAAAATGGCGTTGCCCGCAACCAGCGTATCTGCCCCCGCCTCAACGATCACGGGCGCCGTCTCGACGTCGATCCCCCCGTCCACTTCCAGCCGTTGATCCTCTCGCAGCATACCACGCAACTCACGGCAACGCTGCGGGCTCTCCGGCAAAAAAGACTGGCCACCAAAACCCGGCTCCACCGTCATCAAAAGCACCATATCCACCAGCTCGATAATAGAATCCAGCTCCCCCACCGGCGTGCCCGGCTTGATCGACACCCCCACCGACACCCCCAAGTCCCGCAACTGCCTGATCAGCGCCTTCGGCTCAGCCACCGCCTCCAGATGAAACGTAATGCCGTCCGAACCCGCCTGCACAAACTGCGGCGCGTACGTCGCCGGATCACTGATCATCAGGTGTGTGTCAAAAAACAAATCACACACCTGCCGAATCTTTTTGACGACCACTGGCCCAATCGTAATATTGGGCACAAAATGACCGTCCATAATGTCCAGATGCAACAACCCCGCTTCGCCCACCACCTCACGGATGTGCTCGCCAAGACGCGAAAAATCCGCGCTCAAGATGGACGGAGCCATAATCACTTGTCCTGCAGGCGGCAGCGTATGCACGGTGATGCCTTACTCCTTGTCGTCAAGAATGTCCAGACTCGCAAACGCCTTGCCTTCCAGAAACTCCAGACTCGCCCCCCCACCCGTGCTGATGTGGCTCATCCGCTCGTCAAGACCCAACAGCGACACCGCCGCGGCACTGTCGCCGCCGCCAATGATGCTCGTCGCACCGTTGTCTGTGGCCTCAGCTATCGCCGCCGCCACCGCCTTGGTGCCCTCGTCAAAAGGCTCCATCTCAAAAACCCCCATCGGACCGTTCCAGACCACCGTCTTGGCGTCGCTGATCTTGTCCGCAAAGTGCTCACGCGTCTCCGGGCCGATATCCAAACCCTGCCAGCCATCCGGAATATTGCCCGTGTTGACCTTGTTCTCGGCGTTGGCCTTGAATTCGCTGGCGATGACGTTGTCCACCGGCAACACCAACTCGCAACTCTTCGACCGTGCCGACGCCAGCAGACTCGACGCCACCTCCAGCTTGTCCAACTCGCAAATACTCTCGCCCACGTCATAACCCTGGGCCTTGAAAAACGTATACGCCATCCCGCCGCCAATGAGTATCCGATCCACCTTACCCAGCAGATTTTCGATAACACTGATCTTGTCACTTACCTTCGCCCCACCCAGAATCGCCACGAAAGGCTTCTGCGGCTCACTCAACGCCTCACCCAGATACTTCAGTTCCTTCTCGATCAGAAAACCGCAAACACGCTTGCCCGCACCCAACGCCTCCGGCACGCCGTACATCGAAGCGTGCTCACGATGCGCCGTGCCAAAAGCGTCGTTCACATAAGCATCCGCCAGACCGGCCAACTGCTTGGCAAACTCAGGCTCGTTCTTCGTCTCCCCCGCGTGAAAACGAAGGTTCTCCAATACCACCACCTCGCCCGGCTTGAGCGCGTCAACCATGGCCACAACCTCAGGACCAATGCAATCCGGAGCCATCTTGACCTCTTGGCCCAACAGCTCGGCCAGACGCTCCGCCGCCGGCGCCAACGAAAACTTCGGATTCGCCACTCCCTTGGGGCGACCCAGGTGGGACGCCAACACCAAACGCGCGCCACCCTGCAACGCCGTCTTGATCGAGGGCAAAGCCATCTGAATCCGCCGGTCGTTGGTAACGTTGCCCTTATCGTCGAGCGGTACGTTAAAATCCACCCGCATGAATACGCGCTTACCCTTGAGATCTATATCCGCGACGGTTTTCTTGGCCATGACAATGCCCTTTCGCTTGCTTGGTTCTTTCATGCCCAACAACGAGGCTCGCTCTAAAAGCCTATCGCCCCAGCCAGGCAAAGGCAAGGGCCCAGATGACCATATCCGAGCCCTTTGCCTGAGTTATTACCTGTCAACTCCCGCCTTAGAGGGCGGCGAGCTTCTTGATCATATCCACGGTGCGGTTCGAATAACCCCACTCGTTGTCGTACCAGCTGACCACCTTAACCATGTTCGAGCCTTCCTTCGGTATGACCATCGTGGACAGGGCGTCAAAGATGCTCGAGGCGTTGTTGCCAATAACATCGCTGCTGACGATCGGATCGGGACAGTAATCCAGGATACCCTTGAGGGGCCCCTCTGCCGCCTGCTTGATCGCCGCGTTGACCTCGTCGGCGGTCGCGCTCTTCTTGAGCTGGGCTACCAGATCGACCACACTACCGGTCATCACCGGCACACGCATGGCCATGCCGTCCAGCTTGCCATTCAGGTCCGGAATAACCTTGCCCACCGCCCGGGCCGCCCCGGTCGTCGTGGGAATGATGTTCAAAGCAGCCGCACGGGCCCGACGAAGGTCCGAATGCACAAAATCCAGCACACGCTGGTCGTTGGTGTAGGCGTGAATAGTCGTCATAAGCCCACGCTCGATGCCAAAAGTCTCATTGAGCACCTTGGCGACCGGGGCAAGACAGTTGGTCGTGCAACTGGCGTTGGAAACACAAACGTGGTCCTTGGTGAGCAGCTCGTCGTTGACGCCCAAAACGATCGTGGCGTCAATGGCGTCCTTGGAGGGCACGGTGAGGATGACCTTCTTGGCGCCGGCCTTGATGTGGTCGCCGTAGCCGCCCTTGGCCGATTCACGTTCACGGAACACGCCGGTGGACTCGATGACCACCTCGGCACCGAGCGAGGCCCAGGGCAAATCAGCAGGGTTTCTCTCCTGGAGGACCTTGATGGCCTTGCCGTCGACCACCAGGCTGTCATCCTTAAGCTCCACGGTGCCCTTGAAGGGGCCCATGATTGAATCGTATTTGAACAGATGGGCGTTGGCGGCCGGGGCAGCCAAATCATTGATGCCCACGACTTCAAACTCGTCAGACCGCTGAGCCATGATACGCATGACGGTACGACCGATACGACCAAATCCGTTGATTCCGACCTTGATAGCTGCCATTGTGATAACTCCTTGTCTAAAAACCACTTAAGCCAACTTTCCATCACGGTTCACCCTGGCGTACCGGCTGCTTGCGAGGCAAGTGTTACCGGACCAGACCCCACCCAGACATGACAGCTTAGCGGCAAGAGCGGCGGTGTCAAGCGATTTTCACCCGCCGGCAGGAGCGAGAAGAAAGTTATGAGTGATGAGTGATGAGTTACGAATAAAGAGGAAGAAGGGCACAAGAGCAGACATTGAGACATGAGGCCAAGTGTCGCCTGCGGCGACGGGTTGTTCAATCGCGGGCCGGGTAGACGTAACACGGCAAGACGCGCGGAGCTGCAAGGCCATCCGACAACCTGGTAGAAACCACAGTCGCCCGGCCCCATAGCAGGGGTACTGACGAAAGTGCGGCAAAGGGGGGGCAGTTTTTGAGCAAAAAACGGGGGTGGCGTGCGCGATCGTGGCAGAGAAAATGCAAAAAGACATGTTAAGCTGGGTAAGCTGTGCGGGTCAGGCTGTGCGCGATTTGGTCAGCGGGGGGTCAAGAGTGGGCAAAACTTGACGCCAGCGACAAAAGTTCGCTCAGGCAGCCAAGCTCGGCAGTGATGACAGC
>CAYNXW010000057.1:0-11330 GCA_964401265.1 uncultured Pirellulales bacterium
TGCGTTAGCTCTTGGACTATTTTACTAGTGTCCATAATTGCTTTCCTTGCCTAAAGGAACCTATTCAGCGGCACATAATCCTTGACGTATTCCGGTATCAGCGTACGCAGTTCGGGCGTAAGGTTCTGGAAGTCCCCGGCCAGGGGCGTGGTGTAGAAACGGCCATATTGCTCTGATTCGATGATGTCGCGAATTTCCGGGTCGGTCACGTAGGCCTTGAGGAAGTTCTTTACCGGCAGGACCTCGTCGCTGGACGGCTGGTGGATGGCGATGAATTTATCGCACTCTTCGTCTAAGAGTTCCTCGCGGCTCTTGAAGCCGGGAATGAAGCCGAAGGCCTTTTCGAGGATTTCCCGCAGGGTCAAGCGCCGATCCACGGCGGCAGCGCGGCGCAGCTTGTCCAGGTTGAAGTAGTCTTCGGGCTTGTTGAAGAGGTGCTCGATAATGTAGGACTCGGCGGCGGCGAAGTCGCCCTGCTGGACCTTGTCCACGACAAAGGGCTCGGTCTTGACGGTCTGCTCGAACTTGCCAAACATCTCGCGGTCGATCCGCATGCCCTCCAGGCCGATGGGGGTCTCTTTGAGGCTCTTTAAGGGGTCGGGGTCCACGTTGGCATAATCGCCGGTGCGCACGACCGGTCCGCCGCCGCCCCCGCCTTCCCCGCCGCCGATGGCCGGTAGTTCAATCACCTCGTCGTAGTTGTACTTGTCTTCGAAGTATTCACAGTTGGCAAAGAAATCAAAGAGCTTGTAGGCTGTTTTGGGGGCAGCAACGGGCTCGCTATCTCCACTGGGCGTGCGCCGCTGATACTCAAAACTCCACAGGCGCGTGCCCCGGCCCTTCATCTGGACGAAATCCTGCGGCGAGAAGATCGGCCGCATGAGGCAGAGATTTAAGAGGTCCTCACAATCGTAGCCAGTGGTCATCATGCCCACGGTGACGCAAACGCGGGTTTTGCTGGTTTTATACCCCGCCAGTTCCTCCAGGAAGCGGCTGTGCTGATTGAGATTATTGTTGGCGAAGCTAACGGTGAACTGCTGGGCGTTGGGGATACGACTGGTAACCTGAACCGCAAAGTCAGAATTGTACTTGCCCGGCCAGAGCTTATCGGCCATTTCGTTGAGTATCTGCGTGAGTTTGCAGGCGTGGTCTTGGGAAACGGCAAAGCAGAGCGTCTTGCCGACCTCGCCGGTTAACGGGTCGCGCAGGGCGTTCTCCAGAAGGGTCTTGCAGAAGATGCTGTTGGTCTTGTCCGAAAGAAACCTGCGCTCGAAGTCGCGATGGGTAAAGATGGCCTCATGCTCCTCGCCGTCTTCGTCGGTGATCATGACGGCGTAGCCCTCATCGGAGAGCAGCTGGGTGGTGATCTCCGTGCGGGCGTCAACGGTGATAGGATTGACCAAAAAGCCATCTGCCACGCCGTCCAGCAGGGAGTAGCGGAAGGTGGGCTGGCCCGAGGTGCAACCGAAAGTCCGGTAGGTGTCGAGGAGGAGCCGCCGTTCCATTTCCCGCGGGTCGCGGGCGTCGGGGTTCTTGATATTCTTGAGGTAATCCTTGGGCGTGGCGGTCAGGCCCAACTTATAGCCGACGAAGTATTCGAAGACGGCGCGGGCGTTGCCGCCGATGCTGCGGTGGGCCTCATCGGAAATCACCAAGTCAAAGTCAGTGGGGCTAAAGAGGTCGCGGTATTTGTTGTTGACCAGTAGGGATTGCACCGTGGTGACAACAATCTCGGCCCTGCGCCAATCGTCGCGGTTGTGCTTGTAGATGACGGTGATACAGTCGTTCTTGAGATAGCGAACGAAATTCCTGTGCGCCTGCCGCTCCAGGTCGAGCCGGTCCACTAGGAAGAGGACCCTACGGGCGTTGCGGGTCCGAAGAAAGAGCTTGATGGCCGCCCCGGCCACCAGGGTCTTACCCGTGCCAGTGGCCATCTCGAAAAGAAAACGATTTTGCCCTTCATCGACCGCCTGCTGGATGCACTGCACCGCCCGGACCTGATAGGGGCGCAGTAGCTTGAGGTGATTATCCGCAAGAAAGGCGTCCCGCTGGCTCTCATCCTGCCAGCGCGGGTCCCGCTCATAATTTGGTTTTTGGGTCAACAGGATGTAGTCACGCTCGACCCCCTCGCGGACCAGATTGCCGGGGTTGGGCTTGAATTGGGTATGATCGCCCAAAGACAGCTGCGTCGGCAGCGTACTGATGACCTGGGGATTGCCCGATTCTAGGTCCCAGAAGTAATGAAGATTGCCGTTAGAGAGGAGCACAAAGCGACATCGCTGGCCCTGGGCGTAACGACGGGCCTGCTCCTTGCCGTCCAAGGGCTGTCGGCCTTCGCGCTTGGCCTCCAGGACCGCTAGGGGAAACCCTTGCCCGTCCAGCAACAGGTAGTCTATGAAGCCCTGGGTCGTCTTCTCAAAATCCTCGCCGAAGTCATCGAGCAATTGTTCGGTTATCTTGACGTTGTTTTCCAGACAGATATTGGCCGGACCGTGCGCATCATCAAAGAACCGCCAGCCGCTGTCCTGCAGCAGCCGGTTGATCTTGATCCTCGCCTTGGCCTCTTTACCCATAGCCGCCCCTTCGTTATCACTACTCCCGCCGTTCTGTTCGCCCCACCGGCCAAATTTCCATCTTACCGGACCTTCCCGGCCCGCCGCCCGAAAAACTCAGAAAAAACCTGCACTCGACATTCCCTGCCGTCCCGTAAAAAGCCCCGCCCGTCTCGGGGTCGTACGGCCTGTGTACCCTACGCCGCCAGCGGCGGCCTGTCAAGGGGCAAAGCAGCCTCTTTAATGCCTTTTACCCGGCACGTTACGGCGACCTTCCTGTGACATTGGCGTCGGCGTCCCTGGTGCGGCCTTGCCTCTCCGAAAATCCGCGTAATCCGTGCAATCCGTAGTTAGTCTTCTCCGCGGTCTCTGCGGCCTCTGCGTTGAAGTCCTGCAATCTGCGTCATCCGCGAAATCTGCGGTTATTCTCTGTCTGCAATCCGCGTCTATCCGCGTCAATCCGTGGTTGCTGCTCTTCTCTCCTGACTTCTGCCTCCTGACTCCTGACTACTTCCCAAATCCTGTCCATCCTGTTAATCCTGTCCAAGGGTTCTTGTCTTCTCTGCGGTCTCTGCGCCTCTGTGGTGAGTCCTTCTCTTCTCTGACAATCCGTGCAATCCGTGCAATCCGTGGTTGCCTTTATCTCAGTTCTCCTTCGCGTGCTTCGTGCCCTTCGTGGTAAAGCTCTTCTCGTCTCCGAAAATCCGTGAAATCAGTGCAATCCGTGGTTAGCCCTCTCTCTCTTCTTCTTCGTGCTCTTCGTGCTCTTCGTGGTGAAGCCCTCTTCTGCCGCCGCCCTTAGTTCTGGTACGAGAATTATTTTGTAGTTGTAATAGTTTGTTATCAAGTAGACCCACGATTGGTTCGATAGCAACCACAGACAGAACCCCCGGCCCGGGCGGCTGTGAGTGTCCCTCGTGGCAGGCCGGGTTTTTCGGGAACGCATTAACAGGGGCCTTGCGAGCGGCGCAGGGCCTTGCAAGAGGCGTACGGTCGCCGCGGGCGACGTGACGCCGTCACGGACAATTCTCTTTGAGGAGGTACCAACCATGGCGACATTTCCCAAGGCCGAACCGCAGGTGGCCGACCTGGCCCAGACGATGATCAGCGGGCTGGGCGACAACCCGGAGATCTACCCCACGCCGCCCGTGGCCACCACGGACCTGATGACGCTGACCAGCGCCTACAGCACCGCCAAGAACGCCGCCGTGGCCGCTGCCGCCGCTGCTGAAGCCGCCACACTGGCCAAGACCGAGGCGCTGCTGGAACTTGTCGCAGCCATGAAAAGCGACATTCGCTATGCCGAAAACACCGTCGACTTCGAAGACGACAAGCTCAAGCTCATCGGCTGGGGAGGCCGCAAAGCCCCTACGCCACTGATGCCACCGGGCCAGACGCTCACCCTCACCGTCGTCAAGCAGGGCGAAGGCTGGGTCCAGCTGACCTGGAAGGCCCCCGTCGACGGCGGCAAGCCCAGTGCCTACAAGGTCAACCGGCGCGAACGGCCCGAAGGCCCCTGGCAGGACGTCCACACCGCCGTCACCACCAACGCCACCCTCACCGATCAGCCGCGCGGCAAGGAACTCGAATACCGCATCATCGCCGTCAACAAGGCCGGCCAGGGCGACCCCTCCAACACCGAAATGGTCGTCCTCTAAGCTCTCCACACCCGGTCACGACAAACCCAGGGCCGCCGGCGCCACCATGCCCGCGGCCCTTGTCTTTTGGCGAACCGCTGGCCACAGCCCGCCACCACCGCGCCACCTGGTGCGCCCAGAGCCACCCACCCCCCAACTTCCTCATTGACACAAACTTACCTTCTTGGCATCATGACCCTGGCCGCCGTCAGGCACTGGCTCACTACCACGACACCTGCCATGAAAGAGACGCCCATGCCCGTTTTCGATATCTACGATGCCAAACCACCCCGCCGCGTCATCACCGATGACAAATGCATCACCATCGGACGCACCGCCGACAACGCCGTCATCATCGACGACCGACTCGCCAGCCGCATCCACTGCGAAATCCAGGCTTCCGACCAGGGCTACCTCATCCGCGACCTCAAAAGCCGCAACGGCACCCACCTCAACCAGGACCTCGTCGATCAACCCGCCCTCCTCGTCGACGGCGACGAGATAGGCCTCGGCCACGCCACCGTCCGCTTCTACGCCAGCCTCGACAGCCTCCCCCAAAACGCCCCCAAACTGCCCACCCTCAAAACTTCCACCACCAGCAAACCCGCTACCCCGCCCGCCTCACGCCCCGCCGGCTCCGCCTCCAGGAAACCTGCCGCCGCCCGCAAACAAGCCAAACAACCCAAACGAGCCGCCCGCACCCCACGCCCCCCGCGCCAGCAGACGGCCCCTGCCCCCCAACGACCCGCAACACCACCCCCCGACGACGCCGCCCCCAACGGCCTCGACGCCCAGATACAACTCATCGAATCCGACCTGCCCGCCGCAACCGCTGCCACCGCCCCCTTCAAAGGCCAACTCAACGTCAACCACATCATCCCCCTCAACGCCGAAGGAAAACCCGCCCACCCCGTCGGCAAACAGGCCTCCGATGTCTCCCTTGCCATGCTACGCCTCAAAGAACTCCTGCTCAAAGCCCTCCAATTCGCCGCCACCGACATCCACGTCGAACCCAAAGAACAAAACCTCGACGTCCGCTACCGCATCGACGGCTCCCTCCACCGCATCGAATCGCTCGATTTCCCCATCGCCAAAGCTATCTACTCCATCGTCAAACTCCTCTGCAACCTCGACATCACCAAGAAAGGCATCATGCAGGACGGTAGCTTCGCCGTCCAGCTGCCCGACCGACGCGTCGACCTCCGCGTCTCCATCGCACCGTCCACCCGGGGTGACAAAATGGTCCTCCGCGTCCTCGACAAAAGCCTCGCTCCCCAGGGCCTCCAAAGCCTCGGCATGGAACCCTACATCCTTGAACAGGTCCAGAATAAAGCCTTCCGCGAATCCAGCATGATCGTCATCTGCGGACCCACAGGATCCGGAAAAACCACCACCGTCTACGCCATCATCCAGGAAATGAACGCCCAGACCAAAAACATCGTCACCGTCGAAGACCCCGTCGAATACAAACTCGACAACGTCACCCAGATCCAGGTCAACCCCAAATTCGACATCACCTTCGCCGCCGCACTCTCCTCCCTCCTCCGACAGGACCCCGACGTCATACTCATTGGCGAAATGCGAGACAGCGCCACCGCCCAAATGGCCCTCCAGTCCGCCATGACCGGCCACCTCGTCCTCTCCACCGTCCACGCCCGCGACGCCATCGGCTCCATCTTCCGACTGCTCGACCTCGGCGTCGAACCCTTCCTCCTCGGCTCCGCCCTCACCGCCGTCCTCGCCCAGCGGCTCCTGCGAAGACTCTGCCCCAAATGCAAAATGAAATTCCGACCCGCCATGCGCGAAATCTCTCGACTAGGCCTCGACGAACTCGCCGGCACCCACCTCTACACCGCCGTCGGCTGCGACCACTGCCTCGGCATAGGCTACAAAGGACGCGCCGCCATCTTCGAAATGCTCGCCATTACAGACCAGGTCCGCGACGCCATCTCCGTCAAACCCACCATCCAGCAGCTACGCGTCGCCGCCGGTGACTGGATCTTCCAGACCCTCCGCGAAGACGGCATCAAAAAACTCCGCCAGGGACTCACCTCCCTCGACGAATTCCAACAGGCCGTCCCCAAAGAATAACACACACGTGTCGCGGGCATCTTGCCCGCGCATATACCCCCGTCGCCGTAGGCGACACCTTAAACGCGTCCACCCCAACACCCCTGCGCACAAAAAAACGCCGGCAGGCATCCAGCTTATCTCTTTAATAACCTCAACGCCCACCGGCGCGCTTCACATATCAATTCGCAACGTGAACCCGCAGGCCCACGCCTTCACTACGCCTTCAAAGCCAGCTTCTTCAACTTCGCCGCCTTGTCCGTCTTCTCCCACGTAAACGCGTCACCCTTCTGCCCAAAGTGCCCGTTCCGCGCCGTCTGCAAATAGACAGGACGCATCAGCTTCAAATGCTTGATGATCCCCGCCGGCGTCAACGGAAATACCTCCCGCACCAGATCCGCCAGCCGATCGTCCGACACCTTGCCCGTACCCGACGTGTCCACATACACCGACACCGGCTCCGCTACCCCGATCGCATACGCCAACTGAACCTCGCACCGCTGCGCCAGCGACGCCGCCACAATGTTCTTCGCGATATACCGCGCCATGTACGACGCCGACCGGTCCACCTTCGACGGGTCCTTGCCCGAAAACGCCCCGCCCCCGTGACGGCCGGCACCACCGTACGTGTCCACAATAATCTTCCGACCCGTCAAGCCGCAATCACCATGAGGCCCACCCACCACAAAACGACCCGTCGGGTTCACAAATATCTTCAGCTTCTTGTCCACCAGCCGCTTCGGCAACACCGGCGTAATCACTTCCTTGATAATCCCCGCACGCAACGCGCGATACTTCACATCATCCGCGTGCTGCGTCGACACCACCACCGTGTCAATCCGCACCGGCTTGTCACCCTCATACTCCACCGTCACCTGACTCTTGCTGTCCGGACGTAACCAAGGCAGCTTCTTCGACTGACGCACCTTCGCCAGCCGCTCCACCAGCCGATTCGCCAGATAGATCGGCAACGGCATCAACGCCGGCGTCTCGTTACAGGCGTAACCAAACATCATCCCCTGATCGCCCGCCCCCTGCTCCTCATACATCCCCTCACCCGCCGTCACACCCTGGCTGATGTCCGGCGACTGCTTGTCCAACGCCATCACCACCCCGCACGAATTCCCGTCAAAACCGTACGCCGGATCATCATAACCAATCTCGCAGATCGTCTTACGAGCCACCGCCGCAATATCCACCGACGCCTTGCTCGTAATCTCTCCCGCTACCACCACCAGACCCGTCGTCACCAGCGTCTCGCACGCCACCCGACTCCGGGGATCCTCCGCCAGCATCGCGTCCAGCACTGCGTCCGATACCTGGTCCGCCACCTTGTCCGGATGACCCATGCTCACCGACTCGCTCGTGAATAAATGTGTCCGCTTGCCCGTCGCAGCCGCCTTCTTTACCCGCTTCGCCACGCCTGTGTCTCCTTATCTGGTAACTCGTATACCTCGTAATCTCCTGTGTGCCAACATCATAGCACGCCCCCACCTCCCCCCGCAAGTAGCTATAACACACGCCCCTTTCCCTGTGCACCCTACCGCGGCTCCCCGCACCCCCCAGCAGACACCCCCGCTCAAAGCGACCGCGCCAGCACCCCCTCCAAAAACCGCCCCAGATAACCCCGATTCACAAAGATGTCCACCGCGTCTACCGTGCTGGCGCTGTTGCCCCCCCAGACCACCACTCGCAAGTCCTCCAGTGTCAAATCCATCTGCACCAGCAACGCGTTGTCCACCACCAACGCCGTCGGCACCCGCTTGAACAACTGGCCCGTCACCGCGTTCACCGCCGGACCACCCACCGATATCATCGGCATCTGATGCAAGGGCTCGCAGTTCAAATACCACAAATCCCCAATCACCACCACCTCACGACGACAAGCCATCCCCTCCAGCCGCTCTTCAATCCTCCCCTTCAAACCATACGCCAAAGGACGATCACGCCTCTCCGCACCCAGCGTCGATCCCGTCACGATCAACAATCCCTGCTCTAAAAATTCACGATCAGGTAGCATAAAATAGTCGCAATAATAACGTTATCGCACTCCATCACCCGCCGGACCCGCACCAACGCCTTACTCAACAATGATTATAGTCACCCTAACTCAATCGTGCGTGGACTGCCCAATAAAAACCGCCCTAATCGGTCCTGACGCACCGACACGCCAAGCCCCGGCCCTGCCAAAGGCCTCAGCCGCCCCCGGTAGCCAAAACGCACCCGCGACACCCCCAGATCCTCCTCCAACAAAAACGTGCTGTAGCCAATCTCCGTAAACACCACCCTCGGCACCATCCGCAAGAACTGCATGCCCGCCGACGTCAAGATCGCGGTCTCGCCCACCATCGCACCCAACTGATACCCCTTGTCGTACCGCGTCGCGATCTCCGCCAAACGTATCGCCGGCAACAAACCACCGTTCTTGCTCACCCGTATGTTGAAATAGTCCACCAGATCGTGTTCCGCCAGATACTCGCCGTCTTCATACGTCAACAGCGACTCGTCCGCCATCAACGGCACCTCCGACAAGTCCGCCAACGCCTGCAAATGCCCCCCATCCTCCGCCGCCAAAGGCTGCTCCAGACTGCACACCCCCATACCCGCCAGACGCTCGCTCATCCCCACCGCCGTATCAATATCCCACGCACCATTCGCGTCCACACGCAGCGTCAACCGCTCCCGACGCATACCCCGCCCCAACCGACGCTCCACCAACCCCAACAGCTCCTCATCGTACTGCGTCCCCAGCTTCAACTTGAAATCCCGCAGACCATACCACCGCATTGCACGCAACAGCTTGTCCGTCTTTGCCGCACGCGATGCTCCCAACACCCCGCTCACCCGAATCCCCTCCAGCGAACCGACGCCCCCGAAACCACCGTAACCCATCCACTGCACAATACTCGAAAGATCGCTCCCAAAATAACGCCCATACGCGTCCAGCAACGCCAGCTCCACGCAACAACGCGCTGCATTGATCACATCACCCTGCTCGTTCCGAAAAGGCAGAGCGTCCACCACTTCCAACAACTCACAAAACGACTTCGGCTCCAAACCCCGCAAAGGCCCCGCCAATGCGTCCCCCACGTTGTACATCACCGACGCCGCCGTCTCTCCCGTCACGTAACGACGAGGCAACCCCTCTCCATAGCCCACCGTCCCGTCCGCCAGCAATGCCGCCCCCACCACCGTCTCCGTCGACTCCCGACGCTTCTGAGCATGCGCAAACGACTGCCGAAAGGGCAGCTTCAAGTGATATAACTTGATTTCCAACAATCGGTTAGACATCCCGACCCTCACCCTCATGCTCCCCCCCCCGCCTTGCCTGCCCACACACACCAGCCCTGCCGATAAGTGCCATGCCAACACCTCCACTACTGCTCGCCCCGCAAGTGTACGCACCCGCCGCCAAACTCGCAAGCGCCTTGCCCGCCCCGAATCCCATTGGCTCCTCGCCCCACAAGCACCACTAGAATACGAAAACCCGCCAAAAATCCAGCCTGAACCTGCCACCGGAATAACCAAAACCCTAACCCCCCCCTATACCAGTCACTTATACCCCCCCCCAGCCCCCGATATGAAATCGGGCGATGCTCCCCTCCCCAGCCCCCGATGTGAAACCAGGCAATTCTTCCAACCGCCCTCTTCTGTAAGAGTTCACGCTTCAGCGTGCTCTTCCGCATTGTGCACACGAAAGTGCAAACCCTTACCCAGCCCCACCCTTTCTGCCACGCACCTTCCACCTTATAATATGACCCCAGCAAGACTGACCGGCCCCAACACGAAAGGAATCAGCATGCCCCTGCGTCCTCTATACCCCCTCGCCTTCCTCCTCGCCGCCCTCACCCTCTGCCACCGCACCGCCTACGCCGCCAATACCCCCCCAAATACTCCCGACCGCACCGTCGAATACTACGCCCTCCTCGCCAATGGCCAAAAAATCGGCCACGCCATCGTCAAACGACACCACCACAACAACCAAATCACCTCCACCCAACATGCCACCTTCACCATATCCCGCCTCGCCACCCCCCTCACCATCACCCTCACCGAAACCCACGTCGAAACACCCGACGGCAAACCCCTCCGTTTCAAAACCCTCCAGCAAGTCAGCAACAACGCCGTACACACCCAAGGCCTATTCAAAAACAACGCCCTCCACACCAAAACCGCCAACGGCCTCACCCAACATACCAAAACCATCCCCTGGCCAAAAGACGCCCGCATGCTCGAAGGCCTACGACTCCTCCAGCAACAAAAAGGCCTCAAACCCGGAACCACCTACCACTACCAGATCTTCAACGGGGCCGACCTCTCCTTCATGGCCGCTCAAACCCGCGTCGAAAAACCCCAAACCGTCGACCTCCTTGGCCGGGTCCTACGCCTCCACCACCTCCGCACCACCTACCAACTCGGCACAGGCCAGCTCCTCGAACACGCCTGGCTTGACGACAACGCCAACACCCTCAAAAGCCGATTCACCGTCATGGGCATCCAACTCGACATGGTCGCCTGCGACAAAACCTTCGCCCTCAGCGACGACCAAACCGTCGATTTCTTCAAAAAATGGACCATCCCCGCCCCCCAAGCCTTCGACCCCGACACCCCCCACACTATCCGCTACACCCTCCAAACCAAAGCCTCCCGACCATGCCCACTGCCCACTACCGACCGGCAAACCCTCAAAATCATCGACAACAACCATGCCCGCCTCACGGTACGCCATGCCTCCGCCCCCCACACCGCAACCCTCCCCTACAAAGGCCAAGACCCCCGCGCCCAAGCCGCCCTCAAACCCTCCCAGTACATCCAAAGCGACCACCCCGACATCATAAACCTCGCCACCACCGTCATAGGCCAAAACAAAGACACTGCCTCCGCCGCAAAACGCATCGCCCGCTTCGTAGCCCAGTACATCCGCAAGAAAAACCTCTCCGTAGGCTACGCCAGTGCCCTCGAAGTCCTCCATAACAAACAAGGAGACTGCACCGAACACGCCGTCCTCACCGCCGCTCTCTGCCAGGCCGCCGGCATCCCCGCCGAACTTGTCATCGGCCTCGTCTACTAC
>CAYNXW010000058.1:0-11298 GCA_964401265.1 uncultured Pirellulales bacterium
AGCAAGCGGGCGTGCGGCGTAAGAAGATGGTGCGGCTGGTCCAAGAAGCATTCGCGGTTGAGGAGGGTGCACCAGGGGAAGTCAAGAAGGCAAGGCGAGTCAGTGCGACGGGGCGGACGATTCTGGAGTACATGACGTCACATAGCGAAGGGGGTGCATCGCTGGGTCTGGAGGAGGTAGCGCGGGCGGTGGGGTGCGGCGTCGGGCCCTTCAACACGCTGGCGCGGTCGGGGCTGATCGAGATTCACCAAGAGGCCGTACTGAACGTAACCGGCGAAGTGCCTCATTTACCGGAGCCTCCGGCGGAACCGATTACGTTGAACGAGGACCAGGAGAAGGCCTTGGCCGAGGCAGAAGGGTGTCTTGATGAAGGGGGGTTTCACGCGATTCTGCTACAAGGTGTGACGGGGTCGGGGAAGACGGAAATCTATTTACGGTGCGTGGACAAGGTGCTGGCGCAGGGTCGTCAGGCCTTGGTGCTGGTACCGGAAATTAGTCTGACGCCGCAAACGGTGGGGCGTTTTCTGGGGCGTTTTCATCAGGTGGCGGTTCTGCACTCGCAGTTGAGCGGGGGCCAGCGTCATCAGCAGTGGCGGTTGATCGCCCAGGGGCAGGCGCAGGTGGTGGTCGGGGCGCGGTCGGCGGTGTTTGCGCCGCTATCGCGACTGGGGCTGATCGTCATTGATGAGGAGCACGAGCCCAGTTACAAACAGGACAAATCGCCACGCTATCACGGCCGGGACGTGGCGATCAAGCTGGCGCAGATGCTGGGGGTGACGGTGATTCTGGGTTCGGCGACGCCGAGTCTGGAGACGTACCATAACAGTCACTCACGGGAGCATTACCGGCGTCTGTTGTTGCCGCGGCGGGTGCTGGATTTGCCGCTGCCGCCGGTGAGCATTGTGGACATGCAGGCGGAAGGTAGTGAGCGGAAGGGGAGACATCTTTTGAGCCGCATGCTGGAGCATGAGCTTCGGGCGACGCTGGCCCGGGGCAAACAGGCCATTCTGCTGCTCAATCGCCGGGGGCACAGCAGCTATGTGTTCTGTCCATCGTGTAAATACGTGGTGAGCTGTCCCAATTGTGATGTAAGTCTGACGTATCACGCGTCCAAGGGGGCTTCGCGTGAGCCGGTGCACAAAGCGGCGTTGTGTCACTATTGCGGGCACACGACGCAGGTAGCCAAGCAGTGTCCGGTCTGTGCCACGAAGATGATGCTGATCGGTCCGGGTACTCAGCGGGCGGAGGACGAGCTCGAACGCAAGTTTCCTCAGGCAAGGTATTGCCGGGTGGACAGCGATTCGATGAAGGTCAAGGCGTATGCGAACGTGCTGCACGATTTTGGCGAGGGGAAATTGGATGTGCTGCTGGGCACTCAGATGGTGGGCAAGGGATTGGATTTTC
This sequence comes from uncultured Pirellulales bacterium, assembly GCA_964401265.1. Lineage (GTDB taxonomy): Bacteria > Planctomycetota > Phycisphaerae > Sedimentisphaerales > SM23-30 > CAYNXW01. Next base: position 1,405 of record CAYNXW010000058.1, read on the forward strand.
CTTCGGTGGCGTTGGTGGGGGTGCTTAGCGCGGACACGGCGTTGTCGCTGCCGGACTTTCGCAGTTCGGAGCGGACGTTTGCGTTGCTGGCGCAGGTGGCGGGCCGGTGCGGGCGTAGTACGGCGGACAGTCGGGTGATTGTGCAGACGTGCGTGCCGGAGGAACCGGCAATACAGTTGGCGTGTCGGCATGATTACGAGACATTCGCCCAGCGTGAGATGGAGCTTCGTCGGCGTTGTCAGATGCCGCCGCAAGGACGTTTGGCGCGGATTGTGTTGCGGGATCAGAAGCTGGATAAAGTGGAGACTGCCGGTCGTCGTCTGCGAGAGCGGATCGACGCGGTGTGTGAAGAACTGGAGATAGCGTTGCGTGTACGAGGGCCTTTGCCGGCGAGTCTGGCTCGTCTGGAGGGGTATCACCGGTGGCAGTTGTTGCTCCAGGCGGACGGTCCCGGGCCGATCCAGCGTTTGCTGCAACGACTCCGGGAGCGTCATTTGGGGGGGACGGGCGTGCACACGGCGGTTGACGTGGACCCGATCAACTTGCTGTGAGGCAAGGGACGAGCAGGCTGAGAGGGGTTCGGCGTGGCCTGCGGGTCAGGCGTTGTCGGGCCCGCGGGTGTGATTGCGAGGGCGGTAGTGATTATTGCGGCCTGGTCCGTTTTGGGGTTCTTCGTCCAAGAGCTTGCCGAAGATCATGCGTCCGGCCGATGTCTGCAGTACGGAGGTAACGGCAATTTCGACGGTCTGATGAATGAGCGGGCGAGCCTGTTCGACAACGACCATGGTGCCGTCGTCGAGGTAGCCGACGCCCTGGCCGACCTGATCGCCGGGTTTGATGATTTTGACCGTCATGGACTCGGCCGGCAGGACCACCGGTTTCATGGCGTTGGCTAAATCGTTGATGTTGATGACGTCGACGCCGCGGAGGCTGGCGACTTTGTTTAGGTTGTAGTCGTTGGTGACGACTTTTCCGGCGAGTTTTTGGGCGGCACCGACGAGTTTGTGGTCGACGGGCTCATCCTGTTCGGCGGCACCGAGTTGAATTTCCTGGATGCTGATGTCGACGTCGGCGGTGCTCTGCATTTTGTTGAGCATGTCGAGGCCTCGTCTGCCGCGATTTCGGCGGAGGCGATCGGGGGAATCGGCGATGTTCTGCAATTCGTTGAGGATGAAGCGTGGCACGACGAGGGGGGAGGTGAGGATCTTCGTGGCGGCGATATCCGCTACGCGTCCGTCGATGATGACGGAGGTGTCTAGCAGGAGGGGGCAGGCACCTTTGGTTTGCTTGCTGAATTCGACGTAGGGAATGATGAAGCGGAAGTCGTCTTTGGTCTGCATAATGAAGGCGACGGCAAGGAAGCAACAGAGCATGTAAATCGACCATTTGATGGGGGCACGCGCGGCATAGACCCCCGACTCGGTGGGTACTCGGAAGATTTCATACATTAAATCGATGAGAAAGTTGAAGGCGAGGCCGATGAGCAGTCCGACAAGCAATCCAAAGCCGATGCCCGCCAGCGCCGCCACACTCTTTCGCTGCACGAGCAGGTCGATGCCCAGGCCCAGGGCTAATACGATGGACGCCGCCGAGACCACCACCGCCTGGTAATAGCTAAACTCTGCCGTCGCCGAGGTATCAGCTCCCCCAAAGGCGTCGATATCTTCGATGCTGAAGCTGTAGATGAGCAAGGCCGTGATCATAAGAATGAATAATGCGCGGACGATCCAGATTGCCATGATGGGCTCCTTAACGGCAATGAACGAGAAAGATGAAGACGCTATGTTTGACGAAACATGTATCGATGGATCTCAGAAGAATCCTACTTATAAACGAATACGATAGAGCACCGCCAGGGCCCAGAGCACCTCTTGATCGGCCACGACTTTTGTGGGGAATTCCTCGTTGGCGGCGATGAGATGGACCTGGCCTTGGGCGTGTCGGATGATTTTGCATGTGACGCCGATCTGATCGCGCAGTTGCACGACGGCGGCGGCGGCTTCACGGGCAGGCACGGAAGGGCTGAGCAGGATAATATCGCCGTCGCGGATGCGAGGGGCCATGCTCTCGCCATCGACGCGCAAGGCAAAGGCGTCGGGAAAGCGTTCGGCGACCGGGTCGCAGGCAACGAATTCGGTGATGCCGTCCGCGGGTAATTCGCTCAACTGCACCAATGCGGCGTCATTGGGAGGCAGGGGCGGCACGTCGGCCAGGGCCGCTTCACAAGCGATATCGGTGGCCTGGGCGTGTTGCTGCCGACGGTTCTGATGTTCGCGAATGAGCTCGCCCATTTCGGTGACATCGGGAGGCTCGTGCTCGCTTTGTCGCCAGAAATGGATTACGCCCGCGGCGGTCCGCCCGAGCACGGGCACCCAGTTTGTCCCGCCGCGATGGGGTTCGTCGGTGCGTTTTGGTGGCTGGTGGGGCTGATTTGTTGCTTGGGGCCTTTGGTTGAGCAGGTCCAGAAAGGCATCGATTGCGGCCAGCGTATCGGGGCGGTGTTTGAGTGTCGCGTCAATCTTGGAGAGCAGCGCTGGTGGCAGAAGGGGTTTTTCGTGGGAGCCAGGGTTTTGGCCCGTGAGGAGCCAGTGGATGTCGGCGCCGGTGATCTGGCAAATTCTGTAAAGAATGGGCGCCGGTGCCAGCCGATCCCGCTCGTAGTAGTTGTAGGTGGAGGGGCTGATGCCTAACTTATTGGAAAATAGAGCTTTACCACGTTTTCCCACATAGCTTTCCCGAAGGACGCGTATGCGGGCGATGATGGCACTTTTGTTAAGGGGTTCGGCCACACAAAAATTCCTAATCGCGAATTTATGAGTTGACGATATTCGCAGATGCGTTATAAATGGATAGTCGTATCGCTCCGGCACGTGCGAATTTTCGCAATAGTGTCAGTATAGACCAAGTGGCGTGTTGCGGTCAAGCGGTAATCGGTCGCGGCGGCGTGGTGCATCAGGCAATATCAGGTTACAGGCAGGGCAACGAGGCTGGTCGGGGACGTATTGGGGCGCCGGGGCGGGGTCGAGACTATCGGCCCGGGGGTCGCCTCGGCAGTCGGGGGCATCGGGAGTAACGCTATGATGGCACAGAAAGGAACGGGAAGAGGTGTGCGGTCGTCCCCGAGGCGTTCAGCGGAGGAGGACCCGCTGGAATCGCTGCGACGGCTGGTCGAGCACTTGCAGGAACTGAATCGCTGGCAGACCAATCTGCTGGCAGAGGCATCGCATCGGCTGGCGGGGATCAAGGGCTGCCCCAAGGGCGGTCAACCCGGCAGGCAAGCGGCACGGAGCCCGGAGAGCTAGCCCCTGTATTTGTCGGGATTTCATTTGGCAGCGGTCTCAGTTGGTCGGGCGGCGGCGCTGCCGGGTGTATCTGTCCTCAACATGTAGATGTATATGCCTGCGGAAGATGGCGTGCGGGGCCTGGAGGGAAGGGAGGAATCTGCGCTGGTAGTGTGTTGCATAATTGTCACGACTCTAAGCAAGAAAGAGCATCTTTAGCCTGGCGGCTTTACCGACGCAAAGGCGCTGCGGTTGGAGGGTGTTGTGTTTTGTTTGGCGGGCTGAAGCGTGAATGCTTTCAGGGGGTAGGGGGATGGGGGCGGAGACTGATGTAAAGATGGGGGCGGGCCTGCTCATTTCTGCGTAAGTTCGAGGATTCCGGCGAATTCGGGGTTTGGGTTTTGCTGGAGGGCGCGGGCGGCGTGGAGGTAGAGTTGGGCGGCGCGGTCGTGGGGCCGGTGTGTCAGGCAGGTCTGGAAGTCGTGCACGGCTTGGGCGAAATCGGCGTGCTGATAGGCATGGACGGCTGACTCGAACAGGGGGATATAGTGGGCCTGTTGCGTGGCGGCAAGGGCATGGGGTAGCGTGTCGGGTGAAGGTGGGAGCAACTGGTAGAGGGAGACGGGCATTTTTTTGCCGACGACGCGGACGCTGCCCAGGTAGCGAAAGGCGAGTTGGTCGTTGCCGGCGCTTTGACGGGCGTGGCGGCAGATCAGGTTGGCGGTTCCGAAGGCTTTGTTGGCGGATTCGAGGCGGGCGGCGAGGTTGACGGTATCGCCGATGGCGGTGTAATCGAAGCGGCGTGCGGAGCCGCAGTTGCCGACGACGACCTTGCCGGTACTAATACCGATGCGCATAGTCAAGGTTGGAAAGTCGGGATCGCGTGTCTGTTGTTCCTGCACGAGTTGGGCGAGGGCTTTCTGGGCGTCGAGGGCCGCCCGGCAGGCGCGGCGGGCGTGGTCGGTCAGGGTCAAGGGGGCCCCGAAGAAGGCGAAGATGCCGTCGCCTTCGAATTTGTTGATGGTGGCATCGTAGCGGTCGAGGACCTGGGTCATTCGGTCGAGGTAGACATTAAGGACCTGTACGGTCTTTTCGGGGCCAAGTTTTTCGGAGGTAGGGGTGAAGCCGGCGAGGTCGGCGAAGTAGCAGGTGACTTCGCGCAGTTCGCCGGCAAGGTGGAGTTCATCGGCGTTGGCGACGATACGGTCGACGACGGCGGGGGCGGCGTACTGTTTGAAGCGGCTGGTAATGTATCGGCGGGCGCGGCCCTCGGTGATTTGTCGGTAGAAGGTGACGGAGGCGAAGGTGGCGACGAGGACGGCCAGGGGCGTGGCCAGGGGCAAGAGCAGGTGCGAGCGGGCCAACAGGACCAGGTTGGCTGCTACGGTGAGGCTGATGAGCACGAGGAAGGCCAGGCCGCTGACCCGAGCCCGCCGGTAGCCGGTGAGCAGCGTCATCGTCAGGCCTAAGCCGAGCAGGACGGGTATTTGGGTCCAGCGGGTGGGCTGCTGCACGAACGCGCGCTGCAGGATGGTGTTGATGATATTGCGGTGGACGACGATGCCGGGGGTGATCTCGCTTATGGGGGTGACGGCGAAGTCCTCGGCGCCGGCCTGGCTGGTGGCGATCGAGCCGACCAGTACGATCTTGTCGTGAAGCTGCTGTTGCAGGTGTTGGAGAGTCTGTTCAATCTGGAGGGAGAGCTGCTGATTGGCTTGTTTGAGTGATTGGGGGGCGGGCAACAGGGCGAGGCGGCGGCGCATCTCGTCGACGGTCTGGCGAGTAGACTCGTCAAGTTCGGTATCGGGCGGAACGGTGCCGAGTTGATAGGCGAGCGAGTCGACAAGTTCGAGGGTAGCGGTGTTGTCGGCGTGGGCGCGGCGCAACTGAGGCAGTTGCAGCAGCGTGACGACGGGAACATAGCCTGCCTGGGCGGTGGAGATGGAGCCGGCACGGAGCTGGGACCAATTGTCGCTCCAGGCGATGAGCATTTGGCTGTTGTTTGTAACGGGGATTGTTATGTCAGCAGCTTTGAGGACTATTTTTCCTCTGTGGGCCAACTCAATGTCGTCGTCATCGAGGCCCATGTCGCGGCACAGGGTGGCAAAGGCAAGTTGCTGGTAGATTCGCTGTTGATGGCGGGCCAGCAGCGGGACGCGGCGCACGGCGCCGTCCTTGTCCTCCAAGATATTGACAAAGCCGGTCGCTGCGGCGGCCTGGGCCAATTCCGGCAAGGGCCCGACCAGTGCGGGCATGGTGGATAGGGGCGTGGCTGTTTGTTCGGACGGCTTGGTTGCACCTGACTGTTCCAGATAGATTAAGGAGCGAACCTGCATGTAGGCCAGACGCAGTTGCGAGCGTAGAAAGTCTTCGTCGCGAAATGATTTTGCGGGATAGAGACGTGCGAAGATGTCGGCAAGGGAGAGGTCCGGCTCGGTGCGGAGGAGCGGTTCGAGTGTGTTTGTGAGGTGTTGTTGGGTGGGTTGTTCTGCTGTTTTTTTTTCGGAAGCGGTCGGTCTGCCATAGAAGGGCAGTACGACGTTTCGGGCCTGGGTGAGCGACTGGGCGAGCAGGGCGTCGTTGTCCACACAGATGGGCTCGGCTGTCGCGGGCAGGGTGGAGGCAGCTTCGTAGCGGCTCACGTCGGTCACGCCGGGGATTTGGACCTCTATGGGCTGTTCCTCGGGCATATTAATGTCGAGGAGGATACGTCTTGCATTGACTTCGCTGCAGACGTCGACAAGGTCGGCCAAGTGGCGGCGAGGCCAAGGCCAGCGCCCCACCTGTTGCAGACTGTTGTCATCTATGACGACGGAAACGAGATCAGGGTGAGACGGCGGCTGGGCAAGGTGCTTGAGTCGCAGATCAATGAGTTTGAGTTCGAGGTGATTGGGCCAGGTGGTCCAGTCGACGAGGGCGACCAGTGCAGTGGCGGTGAGCCCGATCAACAAGGGCAGGCAGGCTCGGCCGGACCGTACGTGGTCGGCTGTCCTGATGGGGTCGCGGACGGTTTGTGTGTAGGCCCTGGCAGGCACCGGATTACCGTTTCGACGTGGGGGTTTGGCCAATGGGTATGTCGCCGCCTGGAAAATCGGACACGCTTTCCACGACGCGAGAGGCGTCACGGAGCCTATCGCTGTCATACTCGAGATGTCCTTCACTTGATTCGTCGAAGCCGCCGAGCATGGCGATCGAATCCGCTTCGGCATCGGAGAGGTCGCCCAAGAGGTAGTTGCCGACGGCCCAGGTCTGGCGTTCGAAGACAGCCAGTTTGAGGTAGCGGCTGAGAACACAATCGGTGTACATGGGCGCGTTCAATTCGTAGAGGGGGTCGGTGCTTTGCTGGTTGTGCAGAGCGTTATCGACGTCGTTTTGTGCACAGTCGCGTCCGAGGCAGGGGCCTCTCCCGATGGCGGCCGCCCGTGCCAAGGCAGGGCCGTCCTCGTCAACCTTGAGCAGGCAGGTGCGCATGCCAGGGTCATATTCCACATAGACGAGCGTGCCGCGGATACTGAGGGTGGAGACGGGGGTAGCAATCTCGGTGGCGACTTTGAGCCGGCCCCTTTCCACGCCACAGCGAACGGCTCCGTAGTGCAGTTTCGTGCGAACGCGGCGAGAATCGTCTCGGCCGGAATAATCCGACAGTCGCATGGAGGAGAGCGGCTCAAGTTGGACGACAGAATGGCCGCCGAAGTTTACCTGGCAGTGGCTGGCAAAACCGCTGCGTAAGCGTGCGTTGGCCGATAGCTTCATGCCGCGTTGCACGGCCTGCCAAGTGCGTCCTTGATCGGCACTTACCTGCACGTGCTTGCCGTGGACCTCGGTGACGTAGGCAAAGAACTGCTGAATGGGCTTTTCGGGCTTGTCCTTTGATTTGGCAGGGTTGGGGGACTTGGTGGTCTTGGGGGCGCGGGTCGGGGCTGTGAGAACGCCTGGAGCCTGGGTCTGGGCCGGGTAGGTGGTCGGCTCAGTGGGCTGGTCCTGGGCGACAAGAGGGGCCCAAGGCGTCACGAGTAGCACCAGTGCCAGACGCCAAGCGGCCCCATGGCATTTTGGCTTGGTTTGATTCGCGCAAAGTCTCATAACATACTTCCCTGTCCACTTAGTTTACCAAGGGCATTTGAGTTCAGTAACGCTGTTGTTTGTATCGGCATTTCGCACGGGGGATGGGTCGTCAACAGGTGAGAGCCGTTATGTGTATTTATTGCGTCGAGGTATCGTGGTAGCGAGCGGCGCGGCTGAAGACGCCCACGGCCTCCGGTCCCGTCACTGGCTCATACGAGGAGCCTGCTGCCATAAGGCGATGGTAGACGGCCTCGCGGTAGGCGTAGCGGCGACTGGGCACAAGGTGCATCAGCAGCCCGCCTTCGATATTGAGTGCGCGGCAGAGCATGAACGCCAGGGTGCCCTTGGTCACGGGCTCTTGAGCCTGCAATTGCCAATCGGCCTGAGCCAACTGACGGGTATCGAGGGTCAGCACGCGTTGGTCGAAGTGATTGTGATTATCCTGTCCGTCGACCAGAAAAAGGACCATCGACATCGCCTGATTGTTGGAACACCACGGCTGCAAGGCAAGTTCGTAAGCCAGTTGCGCACTATCGGTGGCGGGGGTAAACGAGTCGGATTGGTCGCGTTGGTCCGTTCGCGTTGAGGGTGACTGGCAGCCGGCGTTCAGGAGCACCGCGGCCAGCACACACGTCACGATCAGCGTGCCTCCCAGTTTTTTCATTACAGGCACCTCATATCTACTATATAGCTATCAAAAGTTCAGTGTCAACCCAGTAAAAAACAGGTGTCGCTCATCCTCGGTGATGAAGGCGGCACCGGGCCAGAAGAGGCCGTAGCGAGCCGTCCAGGCCAGGTCGCTGGTGAAGCGCCACTGCAGGTACAGGTCCATTTCGGAGCCGGCGTAGCAGGCCTCGTCCAGCGACAGGTTGTCGCTCAGCGCCCCGCCCGCTTGCTGTTTGTGGTAGAAGTAATAGCTGGCGCCGACCTTGAGATGCTCGAAGCATCGTTGCTGACGCGCGGGAAAGGTCGACGCGCCGAGACGCAGCATTCCCAGATTGGTAGGCACCGCTGCCAAGGCCAGTCCGGTGTCCCGAAATCCCCACGCCACGAAGCTGGTGTCGTCGGTGCGTGGGCGGTTGCCGCCAATCGTATTGGTGGGGCTGGCGTCGCGGTCGCCATCGCCGGAGGCTAACAGATATTCAGCTGTTAGTTCTGAACGTTTCGTATCCATGAAGAGGTAGCGTAGCTCGGTATCAAAGGCCCAGGCTTCAATGCTCTCTTTGCGGGCGGGGGCGCCGAAGGCATGAGATCGTCCCGATTCGAGCACGCCTTCCACGGTGTACTGCAGGTTCGGCAGGCCCAGCTGTCCACGGGAGCCGACGCCCAGGTAGTGCGAATCGTAGCCATACGTCTGGCCCTGGCGTACGGTGCCGAAGTCGTCGTCCTCCTGGCCGAAGAAATAGGCGAAAGGCTTGTGATCGGGCCAGGCATTGTAGCGTACCTGCAGGCCGTAAAACGTGCGTTCTTCGTTGGTGTCTCCGGGAAAGGACCTGTCGATGTTGTGGGCGCTGTGCAAGGAGACGCCGCCAAGTCCGGTCAGCTGCCAGTGGCCAGAGTAGAGGCTGACCAAAGCGGCGTCCAAGGGCAGGGACAATGCCAGTCCCGTGCCGAACTCGACATATTGACGCCCGAGTTTGACGGCGAGGTCGTGTTGGCCGACGGGCTCGCCGTAGGCCTGTTGATAGCGTGACAGACGAAACTCATACCACCCGCGGTCCAAGTCGGCGCCTTCCCAATCCGAATCGTTGTGGTCGACGCTGGAGCCGCTGTTCCAGTCGAGGTAGTCGAGTTTGCCGCGTGCATAAACACGGTGCACCTGGTCCAGATCAAGCAGGCCCCAAACGCGCAGTTGCTGTCGGCGTAAGGCGCGATAGCCATCGTCGAGGCCATCGCCGTCCCGGTCGACGTTTTCGTCGGCGGCCCAGAAGGTGCTTCGGAAATATCCGCCCCAATCGAAGAGAACGCGTTTTTCGGCAGGGGTCTGGTCATCCATGTTCAGGCGGAAAGGCTCATCCAGGATGCGTTCTCGCTGGGTCTGGTCGGCACTCTGGGCGTTGGCGGGCATTGTCAGCGGTCCCATGAGGGCAAGTCCTGCCAAGAACCAGACGCTCCAGCCACGAGGCAGCGTTGGGTCAGCCAAGCCAGAAGGGGCTGCGGATTCGGGCGGTAAATAGGTCATTGGGAACACCTTTGGAAAAAACGTGCCTGAGGTTTTTAGCCGCCGAGCCTAAAGAGTCACTGCCGGCCCACGGCCCCATGGCCTTGCGAACCCGACGGATACTCTAAAAGGGGGCGGCGTGCAAGCAAAAAATTGCGGCTGGGGGTCACCAGGCATGTTGCGTTGGCGTTTATTCCCGGGTAGACTATCGCAGGCATGAGTACGTTGGTGAACAGGGAATCGTTCTTTTTCGTGCAGATGACGGACATTCAGTTCGGCATGTACAGCGCCAATGCGGACTTCCAACGCGAAGCCGAGCTCTACCGGCAGGCCATCGACCATATCAATCGTCTCTCACCGCGTTTCGTCATCTTCACCGGCGACCTG
>CAYNXW010000059.1:0-4507 GCA_964401265.1 uncultured Pirellulales bacterium
GATTTGTCCTGCTCCGCGGGCTGGGCGCTTGTGAGTTTGTTACTGATTTGACCGAGACCGAACTCAAAGGGGCAATTGAATCGCTGGTTCACTGCCAGTGAGCTCCCCCTGGCAAATGGTCCAGGTGAGACGCCCTTGCGGGCAGAAATGACGGGGTCAGCGACGATGCAGCGAGATGACCAGGCTCACAAGCCTTCACACGACAAGACCACGGACCCAGCCCAGGCCCCTCTCACACGCCAGCAAAAGGCTAAATGGCTACGCCTGCACCTGGCCGATCAGGTAGGCTCCAAGACCTTCGCCAAGCTCCTCAAATACTTCGGCACCATTGACGAGGTCCTCAATGCCCCGACCGGCCACTTAGTCTCGGTGCCCGGCATCGGTCGCAAGACCGCCGAGGCCATCGTCCGCACCCGCGACAACGCCGACGTCGAAAGTGAGCTCTCCCTCGCCGAGCAACTTGGCATCGACATCCTCACCCTCCACTGCCCCACCTACCCCAAGCTGCTCCTCCAGATTCCCGATCCCCCGCCAATCCTCTATGTCAAAGGCGAACTCACACGACGCGACAGCCTCGCCGTCGCACTCGTCGGCTCACGTAACGCCAGCCATTACGGCCAGGAACAGGCCTCCCGATTGGCACACCTGCTCGCCGCCGCGGGGTTCACCGTGGTCTCGGGCCTGGCGCGGGGCATCGACGCCGCCGCCCACCGTGGCGCCCTCGCCGCCGAAGGACGCACCATCGCCGTCCAGGGCTGCGGCCTCGGCAATATCTATCCCCCAGAACACAACGACCTGGCCGACCAGATCGTTCGACAAGGTGCCCTCGTCAGCGAACTGCCCATCCGCTTCGAACCCCTCGCCTCCACCTTCCCTATGCGCAACCGCATCATCGCGGGCCTCTCACTCGGCACCATCGTCGTCGAAGCCCGTCCACGCAGTGGAGCACTCATCACCGCCCGACTCGCCGTCGAACAAGACCGCGACGTCATGGCCGTCCCCGGCCGCGTCGACTCGCCTGGCAGCGCCGGCCCCCACCTGCTCATCAAGGAAGGCGCCAAACTCGTCGAACGCATCGAAGACGTCCTCGAATGCCTCGGCCAGGTAGGCCAAATCCTCGACGAACACGCTCAACAAACCACCGCCAACGCCCAAAACAAAAACGAACCCTCCCTCTTTGACGCCGCTGCCCTGCCCCTCACCGAGCCCGAACAAGCCATCCTCGCCCAACTCGACCACGAACCCGTCCACGTCGACCAACTCGTCACCCGCACCAACCTGCCCGCCTCCGCCGTCAACGCCACCGTCATGAGCCTCCAACTCAAAGGCGCCATCAAACAACTACCCGGCAACTACTTCAAACGACGCTAGGCAGAGGACTTCTCACCCACACACACAACACCCAGCAGACCCAGGCCGGGCCGTGCCCGCCATGGCACCTGAAGCACTCGGCCAATTCCGCATAGTCCCGCGTATTTACTGCCGCATCGCAATTCGTGTCGAACGACAGTAGACTGTACGCATATATCTTGGTATCCCGCTTCGCCAACCCCACTGTGCCCCCCAGCTTCCGCAGCACCCTCGTAGCACTGCCGAGCCGCACCGCCGCCTACCACGGTCATTGCCCGGCCTGCTCAACGCCCAGACCAAGAACAAGCGATGACACCACCGGCTGACGAGTTAACGTGAAGAAGTCAGCCCCGAAAAAGACACGCCTCAAAAAACATGACTCGCGGAGAGACAAGTCGAGGAATAAAGAACACAATAACCCGGCACCGCTTCTTGAAGAAAACCACCCCAGGAGTCTACTTGAGACCAAATGGGGCCCCAATGATCGTCGCCTCTGTCAGAGCAAGCTTCAAGAAAGGAATTCCCTCGACTGTGTCAAATCCCGCAAAACTACAGTCAGTCCCGTAGAGGACGCCGTCCAAAGTGATCTTGTTTGCATGATCAGCGACGTGGCCATTCGAGTCAAGCCCAAGTTGCCCTGGGACCCGCAAAAAGCAATGTGCCTCAATGGCGACGCCGCCAATCGAATGCTAAGACGGCCCATGCGATCGCCATGACGCGTATGAGCAAACGCTCTGCCTCCCCCCATACTGCACGCCCGCCAGCACCGGCGAACGTCATGTGCTGGACGCATGACGTGGCTCAGGCAGGCCCCACAAACGTCAGATCTGCTACCTCGGGCGTCAGGCCCGCCTGGTGCGCCTCTCTGAAGAACGCCCCCAGTGCGTCGCGCCCTGTCTGACCATAGTCGAGCGTAAAGTCGTTCACATACATCGCCACAAACCGGTCCGCCAATGCCGTATCCAGGTCACGCCCGTATTGTAACGCGTACTGCAACGCCTCGTCGCGGTGCGTCAAGCTGAACTCGATACTGTCACGCAGGATCTGCCCCAGACGCGTCATCATCTCCTCCCCCAGATCACGCCGGATAACATTACAACCCAATGGCAACGGCAGACCCGTGCGCTCAAACCACCAACGCCCCAGGTCCAGAATGCAGTGCAGCCCCATCTGCTCAAACGTCAGCTGCCCCTCGTGAATCAACAACCCCGCGTCCGCCTCGCCACCCGCAACGGCCTGAGGAATCTCGTCGAACGGCACCACCGTATACTCAAACGCCCCCAACGCCAGCCGCAGCGTCAGAAACGCGCTGGTCATCTTGCCCGGCACCGCGATCCGCCGACCCGCCAGGTCACCCAACGTACACTGCTCCCGTGCGACCAGCAAAGGCCCCTGGGCCCGCCCGTCCGTCCGCGCCGCCTCGTCGCCGTGCGCCAGATCCACCGCACCCATGCTCGCCCCGCTCGAGAGCAGCGCGTAGTGCTCCTGAACGTACGGATACGCATGCGCACTGATGGCCGTTATCTCCAGCTTCCCCTCCAACGCCCAGTCATTAAGCCTCTGAATATCCCGCAGCACATGCTCAAAACGCAACCCCGGCGTCGAGAGCAGCTCATGCGCCAGCCCGTAAAACATGAACGCGTCATCAGGATCCGGTGAATGCCCTATACGAATCGTCTCGTCTGTTTTCTGTCTCATCCCCACACTCTAGCCCAGACAGCCCCCGCGCACAACCCCCTACCTCCTGCAATCCCGTCACAACCTCTTCCGTAAGAGTTCACGCTTCAGCGTGTTCTTCTTCATTGTGCACCCCAAAGGATGAACTTCTACCAGCAGCTTCCGTTTTTCTGGCCCCTGCAGCGTCGTCGCCTCGGCGCCGGCTCGTCATTTGCTCGAAAGTGGCTTCTGGTTCAATATCCTAAATCCCCCCTGCGTGCGAATGACAACAGAACGGCCTTCGCAACAGGAACTCGCCAGACCTCAATATTGAAGTGCTAAACTGCCCTGAATCAATAAGAGGCCCTTGTCCAGCTCACCTCAACGTTCCGCTAGCGACTCCCCGTCCGCCACCCTCGCCTCCGTCGGCGCCGCCGTGATCGGCTCTGGCATCCCAATCTCAAAGTGCCGCCGTGCCAGCTTGCCGTGGCCCAACGCCGTGCTGACCTGATCGTTCTGGCCCGCCAGGTGCTCACGAAGACTGACCAAATCCTTCGCCTGTTTCTCCAGCCGCGAGAGCAGACGCTCATCACTTCGCCCCTGCAGCACGCTCTCCAGCACCAGTCGGCTCGTCGCGTCAAACCGACGGTTCACTCGGCCCATCTGCCCCACCGTACGCCTCACCTGCACCGCCAACGCCGGGTTCAGCCGATAGATCCCCGTCGAACGCTTCGTCAGTGTCAACGCCCAAAGCACCTCTTGTGCCGTCTCGGCCGACTCGTTGAAGCAACGCCACTGGTGGATCAGGTCGCAGCACGTTTGGATCGCCACATAAGACGCCATGACGTTGGGTTCCCCCTCTCCCTCGCTCCCGCCGGCCTCTTCCGGGTGGGGCTCCAACTCTCCCGGCTCAGCCAGCTCTGACCCTGCCTCACCACCCGAATCAACCGCCCCAGGCTCCCGCGCAACAGTACGGCCGATATTGGGATCCGCCTCCAGCAGGCCCCGCCCCGGCAATACGCTACGTGCAAAACTCTCTTGCCCAACGTAGGGATAACGCAATATCTCCAACGCACGCCGCTGAGCCGGACTGACCCTGGCCAAATGGTCTTTGCAGGCCTGCTCGCCCTTGACCTCCTCAGGCATGGGCCAAACGGCTTCCCAGCCCGCGTCGATCGCCCACGTATTCGGATCCGCGTTCGGATCACACAGCGGGCAGTAGGGCCGTGCCTTGGGAACCGCCGCCGGCTCCTCTTCTGCGTCCCTCGCCCCCCGCGCCACCCCCGCTAGGCCTAAAACCATCCAGGCAATCAATAACGACCGACTGACAGGGCGCAGCCACCTTGTTCTCTTGTTAGGGGACGTTGCTCCCGCCCAGCCGTCCTTAACGTGACGATACCCTGCGTATGTGCTGATATAACAAATCATCCTAATAAATATCGGCAGATCAGCCGCCCGGATGAGACATACAAGGCCCGACAACGCCCTCTTACTACTCCGT
>CAYNXW010000059.1:4517-11199 GCA_964401265.1 uncultured Pirellulales bacterium
ACCGAATCGCACACACCCCCCGGCAACCTCAGCGTAAATGTCGTTCCTTCCCCAGGCGTGCTCTCCAGCGTAATACAACCTTGGTGAGCCTCGATAATCTGCTTGCACACCGCCAGCCCCAGCCCCGTACCCCGTGCATCGGGCCGGCTCGCATCCGCCTTCGTCGAGAAAAACGGCTCAAATATACGCTCTGCGATCTCCGCCTCAATCCCACAGCCCGTATCCTTGATATAGATGTCCACCCACCCACTCGTACGCGAGCCCGCCTGCTCAACCCGGTCCTCGACGCCCTCTCCCTTCGCCCCACCACTCGCGTCGCCCTCACCTGCTCGCACCGGATGCGCACCGATTACCAGGGCTCCTCCGCACGTCAGCATCGCCTGACGCGCATTGATGATCAGGTTCAGCAGCACCTGCTGCAATTGGCTTGGAACCCCGTACGCCTGCAAATCGGACGGTATTGCCAGCGAAACCTTGATCCTGTCCTTGGCCAGATCACGCCCCAGACACTGAAGGCAATCCTCCACCAACGCCGCCACCTCCACCGCCTGCGACTGCTGATTATGATCACGCACCAGCCCAAGCATGCTCTCAATGATCGCCGCCGCCCGATTGCCATGTTGGATCGTCTTGGCCAACGCCTTGCGCATCAACGGCTGATCGTCCTCGTGCCGTAGTGCCAGTTCCGCATAATTGATCATCGGCGACAGAATGTTGTTGAACTCATGCGCCACCAGACACGCCATCGTACCCAGCGTGGCCAGCTTCTGCGTACCGATGAGTTGGCCTTCAAGCTCGGCGATACGGTTTTCGTTGTCACGTAATTGACGGTGCAGGCTGTGACGTTGTCTGATGGGGCTGCTCAACGGAGACCTCGTCCGTTGCGGCGATGACGGAATTTTCTTGCCCACCGTCGCCTGCCACGGTTATTTAGTGTGTATAATGATTATCGGACAAAAGAGGCAATACGCCCACTCCAGACTTATCGGGCACACGTTAAGGAATACTTGAGGCATGGATACTGACGAGGTGTTGGAGACACTCTGCGACTTGGCCCAGCAGTTGGACGTCGAGGTCCGACGCGTCCCCCTCGGAGGCGAGGGCGGGGGACTCTGCAATCTGCGAGGCCGCCAGATCCTCTTCCTCGATACCCTCGCCAGCCCCACCGAACAACTCGCACAGGCCGCCGCCGCCCTGGCCCGTTTCGAACAACTGCAAGCCACCTACCTCCTCCCCGCCGTCCGCGAAGCCATCGACCACTACAAGACGACACCATGACCCCACCAAAACCGGCACCTTTTCCCCTGCAACATTAAGACGT
The DNA here is from genome assembly GCA_964401265.1 of uncultured Pirellulales bacterium. Classification (GTDB taxonomy): domain Bacteria; phylum Planctomycetota; class Phycisphaerae; order Sedimentisphaerales; family SM23-30; genus CAYNXW01. Next base: position 5,839 of record CAYNXW010000059.1, read on the forward strand.
CACACTACCCGTACGCCTTTCGGTAAACCCTTGCCCTGTAATATGTTATGCAGACTACGCTCGCCGACCCCGCCCCGGCCCACCGCCTGCCCCACCGGCCCCCCTTAACCACCACCTGCCCCAATCGGTAGTGGACTCCGACAACCGCTCATGGTATAAAATGGGTAAGCCTATGTTTGCGCACGGATGGTACTTCCTCTTAAAAAACAGGTTATATAGCCCATGAATCAGGCCCCGGCACCCAACACGCAAAAGTCCAGCAACATCTTGATCGTTGACGACAACGCCCAGAATGCCGAATTGTTGCAGGCCTACCTTGAGCCACTCGAATGCAATGTCCAGACCGCACGCGACGGCGTCGAGGCCCTGGAAATGGTCGCCCAACAGCCCCCAGACCTTATCTTGCTCGACATCATGATGCCACGCATGAGTGGCTTCGAAGTCTGCCGACGTCTCAAAAGCGACCCCGCCACACGTGACATCTCCATCGTCATGGTCACCGCCCTCAACGAACTGGCCGACGTCGAAAGAGGCGTCGACAGCGGCGCCGACGACTTCCTCAGCAAACCCATTAATAAGCTCGAACTGCTCGCCCGCGTCAAGAGTCTCCTACGCGTCTGTCACCTCAAAAGCGAGCTGGAACGCACCCTCTCCTACCTTTCCGATTTGGAAGGCGAGGACCGTCCCGAAACGACCTCCTGACCACGCCTGCGGGGGATGTATTGGCCAGGCCCTGGAGCCCCGACGCAAAACGTGGCGCAGGCCCCCAGGCTCGACCTGAATCAACACTATAAGGACCACATAGTATGAAATTATACACGCCCCTCCTTTGGCTACTGCCTTTGGCCCTCTCCCTACAACTGACCGCCGCCGACTCCCCACCCAAAGCCCCCGCCAACCCGACGCCATGGACCGCGCAGGAAATCCGTTTGGTCGACAAGCCCAACGAAATCGTCACCCGACTGCAAAACGGCATGGTCGCCATCGTCAAAGAAGACCACACCACCCCCGTCGCCGCCGTGCGACTATACGTCCGCGCCGGCAGCATCTATGAGGACACCCATCTCGGAGCCGGACTGAGCCACATGTTCGAACACCTACTCGTCGGTGGCGAAACCTCTCGACGCACCGAGCAGCAATCCGCCGACCTCATTCAGCAAATCGGCGCCCGCTACAATGCTTACACCACCACCGACCACACCTGCTATTTCCTCACCGCACCGGCACAGCACGTCGGCACCGCCCTCAACCTCATCGCCGACTGGGTCACTCGACCCACCTTTCCGCAAGCCGCCTTCGATCGCGAATGGGGCGTCGTACAACGCGAACTCGAAATGAACGCCTCCGACCCCCAACGACAGGGATACTACCTCTTCAACGAACTACGCTACCGCGTACACCCCGCGCGATACCCCATCATCGGCTATCAAGCGGTCGTCCAGCAGGTCACCCGCCAGACCATCCTCGACTACTACCAACAAATGTACGTCCCTGAAAACTGCGTCGTGGCCATTGCCGGCGACATCAACGCCGCCCAAATGCTCGATGCCATCCGACGAGAATTTGCCGATTTCGCCCCAAGACCAAAAAAAATGATCACCTTGCCCAAAGAACCACCCGTCATGGCCCCTCGCGATTCCGTCAAAGTCATGCCCTCCATGCAGGGCCCGGCACAGCTCAAAGTCGGATTCCCTTCCATTAAACTACAGCACGATGATTTGTACGCCTTGGATGTCGTCGCGGCTATCCTCGGCCAGGGCCAGAGCAGCCGACTCTACCGACAGCTACGCCAGGAGCAGCAGCTCGTCGTCAACATCGGCGCCTACAACGCCACCCCCAGCTACGCCGACGGCACCTTCGTTATCCACGGCCAACTCCTGCCAGAAAATATCCCCGCCGCCCGACAGGCTGTTTGGAATGAGATCCGAAAACTCCAGAAAAAAGGCGTCGACCAAAACGAACTCTCCCGCGTCAAAAAACAACTCCAGGTCGACCACGTACGTCAGCAGCAGACCGCCGAACAACAGGCCGCCGCACTCGCTCGCGACTTCATCTCGACTGGCGACCCCCATTTCTCCAAACACTACGTCGAAAAAATGCAGGCCGTCAATGCCGATCAAGTTCAGGCTGCCGCACAACGCTACCTCCAGCCCGATCGCCAAATCACCTTGGCTCTCACGCCTACGCCCTTGCCCCAGCCCCCGGCAAAAGCCGCCAACAACACCGGCGAATCCGAAATCAAAAAAATTACCCTCGACAACGGCCTACGCGTCCTCCTAAAACGCAACGATGCCGTCCCTTTGGTCACCATCCAGCTCTACCTCAAAGGCGGACTCCTCGTCGAGCCCGACCAGAATAGCGGATTGGCCAACCTCATGGCCAAACTCTCCACCAAGGGAACACGCCACTACAACGCCCAACAGATCATCGACTACTTCGAAACCGTCGGCGGCCAGTTCGACGCCATCTCCGGAAACAACACCTTTGTCTACTCCGCCGAAGTGCTCGCCGACGATTTCCCCAAAAGCCTCGAAATACTAGCTGAAATCGTACAGCAGCCTACCTTCCCCCAGGATGAACTCGACAAACTCAAGCAAGAGGTCGCCGCCGCTCTCGACCAGGTAGAAAACTCCTGGTCCGCCCAGGCCCGCCGCTACTTCAGAAGCCAGTTCTTCCGAAAAAGCCCATACCAGAACATTACCCTCGGAAAACCCGATAACATAAAGGCCATTACCACCGAACAAATCACTCAACTGCACAAACAGGCCATCGCCGCCTCCAGAACCGTCCTGGCCATCTTCGGCGACATCGACCTGCCCGCCGCAGAAGCCGCCGCACGCGAACGATTCTGCCAGATGCCCAAGGGCCAGACCCTGACACTCACCCAGCCCCAGCCCTGGCCCCCCGCCGACCAGCCCCGTCTCGTCGTCATGAAAACCGACAAACCCGGCGCCAGCATCTACATCGGCTTCCCCGGCATCAACCTCACCAACATCCAGGACCGCTATGCCCTCGAGGTGGTCAGCGAAATCATCGGCTCCAGCACCAGCACCGGCTGGCTCTTTGAAACCCTACGCGGACAACGCCTCGTATACTCGACCTGGATGGATAACTTCATGGGCCTGCTCCCCGGTTACATCGCCGCCACCGCACAGTGTGAGCCCGAAAAAGCACCAGAAGTACAGGCCCTCATGACCGAGCTGCTCAAACAGGCCGCCCAGGGACGCTTCACCCCCGAACAGGTCCAACGAGCCAAAAGCAAACGCATCAATGCCGAAATCCTGAGAAAGCAGACCATCGCCGATGCCGCCGCCGACGCCGCCCTGGACGAACTCTACGGCTTCGGCTTCGACTGGTCAAAAGACTACGCCGACCGCGTCATGGCCGTCAACCTCGACAAGGTCCGACAGGTCGCCAAACAGTACCTCGGCTCCGTGCCTACCACTACAATCATCACCTCCAAACCAGAACTCTTCAAAAAAACCGACCAAAAATAGCACCAACACATACACGCCTTTGCCTCGGCCCCTCCTGAAACGTACAATTGAGCAAAACCACATTGTGCCCCCTCTGAGGAAACACGCCATGAAACCACGCATCGGTATCAGTATGAATTATCGGACCACCTCCGAAGGGGGCGAACGCGCCTACCTCGACGCCAAATACTTCGATGCCATCGCCGAACTCGGCGCCGTGCCCATCCCCATCGTACCCACCGACAATACCATCCTCCTCGGAGCCATCCTCCGCAACCTCCACGGAGTCCTCTTCACCGGCGGCCTCGACCTCGACCCCGCACTCTACAACCAGCCTCTGCACCCCGACACCGAATTGGTCCACCCCCGACGCCAACGCTTCGACTTCATGCTCTATGAACAGACATGCAAACGTCGATTGCCCATCTTCGGCATCTGTCTCGGCATCCAAACCATCAACGTCGCCCACGGCGGCTCCCTCCACCAGTGCCTTACCGACCTTGACCAAACCATCGACCACGAACCCGAAGAGCCCGACAAAACCTGCACGCACACCATCCGCATCAGACGTAAGAGCAAACTGCACCAATGGCTCCACACCGACCAGATCGTCGTTCCCACCCACCACCGGCAAGCCCTCGCACAGATCGGCAAAGGCCTCCTCGCCGTCGCCATCGCCGAAGACGGCATCGTCGAAGCCATTGAAATACCCCAGCTCCCCTTCGGCCTCGCCGTCCAGTGGCACCCCGAATCCGCCCTTGACGCCCCCGTCAACCGCATCATCCTCCAACGATTCCTCGACGCCGCCAACCAACAGGCAAACGCGCCCGAAAACGCCTCAAAAAACGATAAGAATCTAACGCCCCCCGAAATGCCTCGCGCAAAACTCATCAGCCGCGTCCCCGACCCATAACCCCCACCCCTCTCACCCAAGCCGTATACCCCGTCTACGCACGCCTCACCACCGGTTGACCGCGCCAACTCCCCATGACACACCTTCCCCCCCCCAGCAAACCACAAAAATTACAAAAACACTTGCAGTCGCACCCCCTCTTACAGTCTAATTAGCGCGTTGTCAGCTGGTGATAGGGGCCCGTAACACCGGCGCCATGCACGGACGCCGGGCTGACCGTACCCCGAAAACACGCAGGCGACTGGAATGCCCAGCCGCACCCCGACACAGCCTAAAACGACTGAAAGTCAATAATGAGAAACAGCCTTAAGACCGCTGCTAAAATCGTCTCCGTCGCCGCCTTGCTCTACCTCTTCCTGCTCAGCATCGGCCTTATGGGCGCCGCCTTCAAAGGCTTCGGCAGGGAATTCGCCGAAAACCTCATCCAGACGACTTCCAACCCCTTCGTCGGCCTGCTCATCGGCATCCTCGCCACCAGCATCGTCCAAAGCTCCTCCACCACCACCTCCGTTGTCGTCGGCATCGTCAGTTCCGGCGGGCTGACCGTGGCAAATGCCGTCCCCATTGTCATGGGTGCGAATATCGGCACCACCGTAACAAACACGCTCGTCTCCCTGGGCCATGTCGGAAGGCGAAGAGAATTCCGAAGAGCTATCGGAGCCGCTACCGTTCACGACTTCTTCAATCTCATCTGCGTTACGATCATGTTCCCCTTGGAGCTCTTGACAAGAGTCCTATGGGGAGAGGGGCTTCTGGAAAAGAGCGCCACATGGCTCAGCGGCGCCTTCCAAAATGCCGGTGGCATCAAGTTCACCAGTCCCATCAAAACCATCGTTAAGCCCGTCGTCAAGGCCATACATGCCACATCCGTGGAGGTCTTTCAGTCAGAAAACGTCGCCTATGTCTTCATGCTTGCCCTCTCGGCGATCATCCTCTTCTTCGCTCTCTACTTCATTGTCAAAGTAATGAAGT
>CAYNXW010000060.1:0-11164 GCA_964401265.1 uncultured Pirellulales bacterium
GGTTGGGGGAATAATATAAGAAGCCTCGACTTAAGTCAGGGAGTTTCACTGATGATAGCAAGTCTAATAATTTGATTTAAAAGGGTAAATAATTGTATAAGGATAAGCATGAAATTCTTATTGTAGACGATGACCTGGTCAGTCGAAAAATTCTTCAGACCATATGCAAAAAGGACTGGAAAACATATACTGCCCAAAGTGCAGAACAAGCTCTGATACTTTTAAGGAATATCAAGCCTGATATTATATTGCTTGACGTCTTTATGCCAGGGATTGATGGATTTGAATTATGCAGGATATTAAAAGAAAGAAAGACTACAAAAAATATACCCATATTTTTTATAACTGCTGCTGCTGACAATATCAATGAAAAAAAAGGACTTGATATTGGAGCTGCTGATTATCTGACAAAACCTTTTAATACCGAAGTGATAAAGTCTCGAATAAAAAACCAACTGGAGCTGGAAAAATACAGGAAAGGTATAGAACACCTTGTTGAGCTCAGAACATCGGAATTAGAAAACATAAAGGAAGCACTGATAGCAGCAATGGTGATAATGGCTGAATTTAGGGATAATGAAACAGGGGACCATATAAGGAGGACTAAATATTACTATAGATGTCTTGCTGAGAAGTTAAAGGATAAAATTCCCGATAAGCTTAGTGATGACATTATTGACCTGATGTCCCAGTCAGCAACACTGCATGATATAGGTAAAGTAGGTATAAGTGATGGAATACTTTTAAAACCGGGAAAACTAACAAAAAATGAATATGATGCTATAAAAAGACATACTATAATCGGGAGGGACATAATAGAGAGAACCGAAAAATATATAAGTGAAAGTAAGTTTCTCAAGTTTGCTAAAGAGATTATAGAGTTTCACCATGAGAGATATGACGGTTCGGGTTATCCTCATGGTCTCAAAGGTGAAGAAATCCCGTTAAGCGCACAGATAATGAGTATCGTCGATATATACGATGCTCTTACAAGTGACCGTCCTTACAAAAAAGCACTATCACACAAAGAAGCTAAAAAAATTATCACGGTTGGAGACGACAGGGTAAAAACGGGTTTCTTCTCGCCTTTGATACTGGATGCGTTTAAAGAATGTGCTGATGATTTCAAGCATATTTCTTTAAAGTAATGTTAGGAAAATTTTAAAAGTTCACTAGGACTGTTATGATTATTAGATATTTATCTCTTACGATATCTGTAACATAAGAATTTACTATATTTGCCTGGCTGTCAAATTCAGGGAGAATGAAGATCTGGTCCGCTTCACTTACAACTATATTATAGACACCATCTGTCTCTATAAGATTGTCTGCTTCTACTATCTCGCCTTTAAAAGGACCGTTTGAAATCCTTACCTTTATCACTTGAAGAGTAGATTCCCTGCCGCCTTCCTGTTCCTGCTTTTTTTAGAGATAATCTCCAGCACTTTTGCTTTATATTGTACTTCTTTTCCTATTGAGTCTAGTCGCTGCTGCTGGATTTTGTCCCAATCTGCAATAGTGTGTCTTGGCTCATTGCTGCAGCCAGATAGTAATAGAACAATAAAAATGAAAACTAATGGCAAGTAGATTAGTCAATTCATATAACATTAAACCTCAGTTTTTTATAATTTAATTGTTCTAAGATAATTTCAAAACATGTTAACATCAATTATTGTGCGAATAAATAGAAATCTTTTAAATGATGTAATTATCCTCAAGAAATTGATATTCTGCATCTGGAAAAACACCAACTTCCTTACTAATGCTTATGGAGCTACAAACAGTACTGCAATTAAAGCCTGGTTTAACACTTATTTACTATTAATAGAGATTTTACGGCTGTCAGATTTTTCTTTTTCCATGCATCCATCTATAAGACTGCAAGAGGGACATGCCCCATTTGAGCATGTCCCTTTGCCTCTAGCATTCCTTACTGTAAGGATTAAAACTGCTGCCAGTGATACTAATCCTAATATTATAATTATTATCAGTTCATATATTTGCATTTGCACTCACCTTTTATATAAACAGTCTTCCTATTTGGAAAACAACAAACGATACTATCCATGCCAGCAGCAGTGTATATCCTATCTGGAACCACATCTCCTTCCAGCCTGCTTCCCTTCTGAACACTGCCATTCCAGCCATGCAGGGGAAATACAGAAGGGTAAACAGCATGAAGTTATATCCTATGAGTGGATTATATTCCCTGGAGATACCTTCCCTTAATGTCTCAGACTCTTCATCTGCTTCCTGTATGCTGTATAGTGTTCCCAGGGTAGATACTACTACCTCTTTGTCAGCAAACTTATAAGAATTTGCTTATGGATCTCAGACCATAATCCCCCACCAGTCGAAATATTGGTCATTATCGGATAAATAATAGACACAATCAGAAGTAGCTAACCGGAAAAAACATGGAATAAAGAGAAAAAAACAAAAAAATCTTATATAAGCCCATATATTATGGCAGGCTCATATAATACCACCTGATAAAAGCTTTCAGCACACATGGTCGCTGTCTATATAGTCATCAATAATATATTCATCAAATCCTGCCGGGTCCTCTGCTACTTTTGGAGGAGCCCTCTTTTTATCAAACTCGCATATACCCAGGTGATCGAGGATCTTTTTTACAACCTTATAGTCTTCGATAAAAGCGATTATTTTCATCTTGCCTCCGCATCATCATCTGGAAAAATTTGCCATATATCCACCTGACTCTACTTCATCTGGATAACCAGTCGTAAGGGGATATACATTATTATCTGCACTATAGGTACTTAAAGCAGTAGAAATATTTCTCATCTCAAGTTCGGTTCTGCTCTCTTTTGTCCTGGGAGAAAGATTTAGATAACTCACCACTGCAACTCCAGTCAGTACAGCAAGAATCACTATTACAACCATTAGCTCCACAAGAGTAAAGCCATATTCTTTTTTTATCATTTTCTTTTATTTACGGATAATAACAGGTAATATTCGACAATGGGGGTAGCCCTAGATATATAATGGATATATCCCACTTTTACCTTTCTCTGGGGAATTTATGGTTTAAATTTAAGCCAATATTTTATACTAAATGTAAACAACCGGTAAGCGGTTTCACGGGTAACTTTTGGTATATCCTCTAAAGAGGTTTATAGGGTTGATCTATAAGCTGAGAACTGTATCAATTAGTGTATATCTTTGGTCTTAAGATGTTTTATTCTTTTTATAATTATCACTTACCTTCCTTCCCACTCATGAGAAGAACTCCTTATAATATCTGGTATGGAATCTAAAAATTTTACCCTGAACCTTGCCGGTCCGGCATTAATGGTAACGACTACTGTAGGGTCAGAAATAGCCATGTTGTATTCGGTCCAGTCATCTTCATGAGTGCTGCCATATGTAAAAGCCTCTTCCCTATCAAAATTTCCATTAGCATAAACTTTGCAGATCTCTGAATCATCATAAAAATAAACCATATACTTTATCGGTTCTAACCAGTATGACTTATCTACAGGGGTTAAACCGCTGTCTACTGAAAGAAGATTCGTTATTTGTTCTCTTATAGCCCCTATACCCTCTTCAGTATTAAATATGGTATAGCCTTCTGAATAGTCTTCCAGATCATAGAAGGCTGCCCCTGTTGCAGAAAGTTCTTCACATACGTATTTTAACCTGTAACTATTTCTCTGAGCCTGCCTGTAGTCCTGGGAAAATACCATTGTAAAAGAATAAACTATTACTACTGCAATAGTTATTATAAAGATCTTCATTCCAGCGCCTCGCTTAAAACGTAGCCCTCCATAATATAAGTAAACCTGTTGTCCTCATCCTTTATCCCTAAAAAGCTTCCCAGGTTAACTATTCTTTTTACCGGAACACCTATCCTGTAGCCAATTGTCTCCCTGCTGTCAAATTCAAACCTCTTATATTTCATTGAAGTTGTTACATCTATTATTAGTTCATCCTCACTCACATCGGGAAATTCTGAAAGAATATCACTTTTTAACTGGGATATATTGGAATCTGTAAAACGACCTTCTGTTCTTGCTCTCTGGCAGGCGACATATACTATCTCATCAAATCTTTCTATCCTGTGAGAATTTACTATATCCTGGACATTCTGCATGGGAAATACCATGAGTAAAATCACGGCAGCAATAGTTACTATAAAGGTTTTCATAGAATGGCACCTTTAAATAAAAATATATTATGAATATGCTTTATTTCTACGGAATTGTCTGGAGCTGCTCTATTCCATGGTTTAATAGCCTTGTTGCCTGGGAATATAATGAATTGTCTCCAGGCCCAAGGATCAGCCCCCAGATCAAGATCCCTAAGATCACTGTGGCCATTATTACAATAAATGTCTTCATATGAGCCCCTCTCCTTCTTTTAAAAAGATAATAAACTATAAGACGTAAAAACATCTGTTAAAACCACCACTAAAAAATTTAATAGAACTACTACTGCTGAAATTATTGCCAGTATATAAATAAGGTTTCCGTTTCTTTCATTAATCTTTTCTCGCGCAGTAATTGCCTCTGTCTTTATGTTGTTCTGGTAATTTAAAAGCTGCACTTTAAGCTCTTTTGGGCTTATGTGGTCAAGTTTTAAAAAAATAGCAGCAAGACTTTTTGCTTCTTTTGTACCGATTGCATCAGCAAAATAATCGGCTGCCTCCTGCCTTTTATCCATGTTCCACATTGAAAGCATCTTTAGATATACAGGCTTTGTAACCTTGCTGAACTTTATAATCTCCCCAAAGATATAATTTGAACCTAAGATGCTTTCCCCCTTAATTGTAAAAAGGTTAATTAGCTGGGACAGGCTTCTATAAATTTCCTTATTTGCTTTTCTTTTTTTTACTCTGCCAAAGAATCCTTCTATGTATGAAAATGGCAGTCTGATTCGTCCTATTTTATGTTTTGGAGTACTTGCAACTGCTAAAACAATAAGTAAGAATAGCTGGGGACCAAATAAAGGTATACCCCTTGTTACCTTTAAAAGTATTATTAAAACAAACCATATTGCCAGAGCCAAAAATCTTACAATCTGGTAATTTAAAAGAGAAATATTTACCACACCGAGGCTAAGTACCTTGCCTGCCCCAAATCTATCTTTAAAACTTCGGCCAATACCAAACCTTGCATTTGCTGGTGGAGCTGAAATCAATATAGCCCGGATAAAAAATCCAAGACAGCTAATTGATAAAATAGAAACTGCTGCAAAATAAATTATCTGAGTATTCATTTTTTTAAAAATCAAATTTAGGTTTACTTAAAATATACATGGACCAAAAACTGATAATTGAAAGCAGGATAATTGCGATAAAAAACTTCAATCCCAGAGCGCTGTAGAACTGATAATAAAAAAACTTTGAAAGGGTAAAGCCAAAATACTTAATACAGGTAATAACTGACAGTACATATACAACAGGAATTACAAACTTAACCATTATAAATGCTTCATAATTTGCCCTCTTGTCCTTTTCAATTGAATCCTTAATCTGCTTCAGGTTGGAAAGTATATTATCCAGAGAAACTGAGACATCAGTTCCATTTTCTATAGATTCAAAAATACTCATGCCAAGCAGCGTTGCCCATTCGGTTCCAAACATTGACACAAAAAAATCTACTGCGGATTCAAGTTCATACCTGCTTTTATAATCTTTTATTTTTAAACTTAAAATAAACAGGGCTTTTTTTGATAGAGGGCTGTCTTCAATGTTTTCTATTGTTTTATCTATTGCAGAGAGCATATTATAGTCTGAGATCTTATACATATTCGTTAGCTCAGCTATCAAATTCTCTGCTTCATAACTGCCCTCAAGCTGGATGCTTTTTAACCTGAAGCGAAGATAAATATAAGGAAGAAGTCCTATTAATACAGATAGCAATACAAAAAATATGCTTATGCCAAAAAGGCCAGAAAAAACAGCAAAAGTTGTAATAAATAAAAACACTGAAAAAAACAGAAAATAAAAGACAACATCTTTTCCTTTTCTTGATGTAGTCATCATTATAAGAAGCCTTATATGGGCGCTAAATCTATTATCTGGACGGGCTGCAGTGCTACCACTGAACCTATAACCCATTCTTTTCTGCCTGAAAAAACTTACAAAAAACCTTCCAAGAAAAAGCCATATTCCGGCAAAGATTCCAAGATATAAAATTAATCTAAAAAGTATATCAATAATATTTACCATAAAAATTAGCTCCCTTTTGAGTAAAACGGAATAACAGCTTCATAATTTTTCATTGGAAATTTCTCAGAAAGCTTTTTAAGCTCATTTTCAAATGATATAAAAGCATCATAATTTTCCTCTTTTGCAATAGCTTCCTTATCTATTCCTATATCATGCGCAAAGCTCCAGCTATCGCTTTTAAGATCATATCTGCATATCTGGTGCATTGATATATTATGAGTTTTACCGTCATAGCGGATCTCATAAATGCCTTTGAGTCTTTTCTGCGATCTGTCGGCAAGCTGTATAAAGCTAAAAACATAATGAAAGCTTTTGGCAACTTTTATTATGGTATGGTCCAGGCTTCCTCCCTTTTTATTTACAATCATATTTGCTATATCATAAGGAAGGTCAAATACATCGGTTAGATGAATTGTGCTTTTACAGTGCCTGGTGCCCCGGTTTGCTATCTCAACAAGAAGATTTAACATATTTCCATCCCTTGCTTCTCCGCAAATAATATAGTCTCCATCTGAGCGCATAAGCTGCTTGGTAATACCCGATAGCGCCTCGCCATCACAGACAAGCTGCATTACAGGAGCTCCCGGCATAAGCTTATGAAGCGGAATTTCAGCATTTGACTCAATTAATACTCCCTCAAGGCTCTTATCTTCAAGAAGCTGAAAAGTGGTCAGCATTGTAGTTTTTGCAGTCCTAACTGCTCCGCAAAATAAAACATTAAATCCTACCCGGGCCAGATTTTTAAGCAAGCCTACTGCTTCTTTTGGAATAGTTTTTCTTCTTGCCTGCTCTTCAAGGCTATAGTTAAAAACAACATACTTACGAAATACCATAATATCCTGGCCCTCTTTTGTAAGAGTTCCGCCGTAAAATGTTACCCTCTGGCCTGAATGCATTAAAATCTCAATATTGGGGCTGCTGCCAGGCACCTCAGGCGTTAATAGAAGAAGTGCTTTTTTAAGCGCATTAAACCTGTTTGGAGAAATCTTCTGCTCCTGAAGCATCATTTTCCCGTCGATTAGAAAGTATATTCTCTCCCCTATTATCTTTGCTGATGAGCTTTCCGGCATATCCATCCAGGCACTAATCCCGGAAAGGCCCCATACTTCATGAAATATTGCATCAGTTAAGCTTTTATACCATTTAGGATAGGGCGAGCCTGTTTTTGCATTATCCTCCAGGTATTTACTTATTATGTCCTTAAAGTAATTAACATGATCAGGTATTCCTATTAAGGCTTTTCTCTGGCGCTCAAGAATTTTTAACTCCTGGCCCTCTGCTTTTTTCCACTCTTCTTCAAAATATGCCTGAACTGAGCTGCAAAGATCTAAAAATGCCTCAGTGCTACTTAAATACTTCTTTTCTTTGGGAGCTCCAGTTTTTAAATTTTTTAAATAGTTATCAATATGAAATTCTTCTAGCTTATCTTCTTTTAATAATGCCATTGCATCTCCTTATACCCTTCTATAGTCTTTTTTAAAAATACCTTTTCTTGCCCCGGTTTTAGCGACACCCGGTACTTCTATTCCCAGTTGACTGCACAGCGAAACTGAGAGTTGTTTTATGCTGTTTGCAAATGTTCTGTCAAAACCAAGAAGTGTCTTTTTCTTTATTTCTGCCTCAAGGCCTAAGATGTATTCCAAAAGTGGTATAACAGATGCAAGCTCCATGCCGTATTTCTTGGCAAGAACTATCTCGTTTTCAAATCCCCTATATTCAATATATTTATTTACCACCAGTAAAAAATCCTGGCAGCTTATACCTAAATTTGAAAGGATCTGGGTCATTAGATTATTAAAGTTTAAAAAATACTTCTGGCTTTGCGTGGTTACAAGCAGTTTTAATTTTGATGAATTCAAAGCGCCAATGCTCATACCTGTAATAGTACTTCCTGCATTTATAATGGTAATATCAAATGTCTTAAAGGCAAGACTGGTAAGTTTTTCAATATGCTCCGGATGATAATGCCTTATCTTTGATATTTCTTTCTCACCAGGCAGAAAATAAAGATATGAGCTTTTTATGCATGAATTTTTAAGCTCCTCTTCTGATAATATATTATTTATGAGCTTTTCCTTTATTTGTCCGAGCCCAAGACTATCTGAAGAGTTATCGATATAATCAGCACCATAGCTTCCATCCAGGTTTAAAAAACATGTATTTTTAGAGCTAATCTCAGATATTACCTGGGCAACGGATAGACTTATCATCCTTGTGCCTGCACCTGGCCCAGCGCCAAAAAAGCAGACAGTATTTTTATCTGTTGAATAATTATCTGCGGCCATTTCACATATTTTCTGGCATATCTGGGAATCGGTAAGATACGGAGCAATTACTATTATCCCGTATGAAGACAGTACTTTATTAACAGACGAATATGTATCCGTGCTGTCTGCGATATAATAATTGCTTGGGACCTTTTTTAAAAACTCCTGCAAATTCTGCATATAGCTGCTATAGGAAATGGCACTACTGTCAGCAATTAAAATATCTATACTGCTATAAAGCTTATTATCCAGGGACTGGCAGGTTTTAATATTTTTAAACAGTCTTGTTTTTTCAAGCTCAGCTTTTAAGCCGGTATTTTTACTTATTATTAAGATATTTTTCATTTCCAATAGTTTTTTCCTGCTTAGCCCTTGCCAGCCTTATATAAGATAATGAATTTATAGCCGCTGTCTGCTAAATCCTGAAGTTGGGATACGTCTTCATAATTAGTAATAATTTCAATATTTGATATATTTGCGCTCCCGTCATATCTTGGCTTACTGATGCTATCATCAGTATCTACTACTTCCCTGTTACCTGAATCTTTAAGATACGCAACTTCGCTTTGAGTCAAATTGCTTTTTTCAAGTTTTTTTAAGTTATCTATATTGTTAATTGTCTTACCCTGTCCCGCTTCTTCAATATCTGTCTTTACCGGATAAAAATAAATGATATCTCCCCTCCTTAGGGAATTTGGAAAGGTTATTATCCAATCTGGAGGAATGCTAAATATATAGAGATCTTCCTTTATGACTTCTTCAGCGCTGTCTTTAAGATATGAAGGAGAGACCTGGCTGTTTTTGGCAATAAATTGGGCTGAATACTTGCCGGCAGCTGCTTCCTTTTTTACTACTGCTCCTTCTATAAAGTCATCCGGGTTTATTTTTGCTATTTCAAGCATTTCTGGAGCAATCTGGGTATTTTCTTCAACATTTTGATTTAGCACCAGCACTTCTTTATATAAATATTTTTCTCTTCCGCTTGTTTCCCAGAAATATATCATGGCCACAGTTGCAAGCATTAGTAGTATTCCGATTATAGAAAAAACTGTGCCGCTTTTAATTCTTCTTCTTATAAAACGCCCTTTCAAATTATCCCCCCTGCATATATCTAAATTAAGACTTAATAAATTTCTTAAAAATATTTGCCAGCATTGGCTTAAATTTTTTCTTTTTATGCTTTAAAATACTGCCCATAAATCCTTCAGGTATAAATAAAGAACAAATACGCTTAAGCGGCCCTTCAAGCAGTTTTGCAGCTTCAGGACAGCAAAGTGAGATCTTATACTGAGAATTTGCTTTATATAAAATATCAAGGTCAATTGCGGGAATAAAAGCCAGTGGCTCTGCACCAATAAAATTTAAAAATTCTTTTTCTTCTATCCCGCTATTCCACTTATTTATTATAAAGTGAACCGGACAACCCTGGCTTTTTAATTTTAAAAGCTCTAAAAATTTACCGTTATTTATCTTGCAGCTTGTAGGAAATGGATCTATTACAACAAACACAAAATCTACGGCAGAAAGAAGAGGCTTTACTGACTCGTGGAAAATACTGTCCCCCACATCTATAAATGTTATGGGAGCTGTACCTGATGCATAAACAAGCTGGAGCATCTGGCTGTATTGCCAGTTTTTTATCTTTTCTTTTCTGTCATCTGCAATAATCCATACAATATTATCAAATATATATTCAGCCCTGTTTTTTAACCTGTTGCCAGATGAGATCTCATGCGGATATGAATAAAAAACATTGCCTGACCCCTCTGTATCTTTTACTTCCCTTTCTTCAACTCCTATCCAGTTAAATATTTCCGGACCTCTAGTAGGAGGTTCGATTACAGATGATAAAATATTTAAGTTAGAGAGATATTTTGCCAGGTTTAAGGTAACTGTGGTAGAGCCGGCACATCTGGAAAGAGAGCATATGACAATTATTTTCTTTTCAATGCCTGTATAAATTTTTTTCTCAACTATTTTAGTAACCGGTTTTTCAATATATGTTACACTTGTATCTGCCTTTTTAGCTTCTTCAGGAAGTGACTCATCTTCTATGATTTTGTCCCGGGGCGGCTCAGGTATTTTATCTTTGATTTCAGCAATTACTTTGCTGTAGTCGTCATAAAAATAAATTATTTCAACACCGGCTTTTTTAAAAAATTTTACAGCTTCATCAAACCAGGGTAGTTTTTTATCAATTACTGCATACTGCCATTTTTTATAAAGGGACTTATTTTTTATCTCTTCTATATCATCAATATACTCCTCAAAGCTGATATAGGGATGGCCTTTAAAATGATTGGTTATCCTGATATAGCTTTCCTTTATATTTAAGCAACAGATTATATATTCCATTTTTTTTACTTACCTAAATTAAAATATTAAAACATCATGCATTCTTTATCTCCGGAAGGTCCTTTACATCTGAAAGGTCGCAGATCCTTAACGGCCTTTCCCAGTATTTGTACTGCACCTTATTTAGAAGTGATGGATAAAAAGAGCGCTGGTTTAAAATAAGCTTTTCCTGGCACAGTCTTTTGCACTCATCAGGCAGCATCAGGTTTCTTGCATAATAGTTCTGCTGCTGGCTTTGCCTGCCGCTTTCAAGAATGCCTTCTATATTCTTACTTATGCCCTGTACATTAATTGTTGTATTTCCAAGAAACCTGCTGCAGTACTGGGCTGTAAAATCATCATTTAT
>CAYNXW010000061.1:0-11043 GCA_964401265.1 uncultured Pirellulales bacterium
TCCGCTACCTTGGTCTCAATCTGCGTTCCTTCTCCCAGATTGACCTTGCCAAGTTCGACCGCATCGCCCTGGTCGATACCCAGCCCGGCACCGGCAACAACTCTCTGCCCCCGGAGATTCTGCCCGACATCGTCATCGACCACCATCCCTGCCGAAACCTCACACGAAAAACCCCTCTCAGTGACGTCCGTAACCGCTACGGTGCCGTTTCCACCATACTCCTTGAATATCTCATCGAGGCCGATCTGCACCCCGAGCCCCCACTCGCCACCGCTCTGCTCTACGGCATTCGCTCGGACACGCAGGACCTCGGCATGGAGGCCGCCAAGCCGGACATGGATGCCATTCACGTGCTCTTTCCACTCGCCAACAAGCGCATGCTCTCGGAAATTCAACGTGGCCGTGTTTCACGCGAATACTACCAGATGCTCGCCAACGCCCTCAAGAACGCCCGTGTGTACACCCACGCCGTCATCACCAACCTGGGCCCGATCCCCAACCCTGATATGATCGCCGAAGTGGCCGACCTCTTGCTGCGCGACGACGAAATCGACTGGGCACTGGCCTACGGCCTCTACGAGGGCAGACTTCTCCTCTCCATTCGTACCTCCCAAGCCGATGCCCACGCCGAACAGGTCATACGCCGCATGGTTGCCCGTCGAGGCACCGGCGGTGGCCATGCCTCCCGCGCCGGAGGGCAGATTCCGCTACCCGACCCCTCGAAATCCGCCCTCGCCAAACTCGAAAAACAACTGCGCAGCAAGTTTCTCAAAGCCCTCAACATCGATGACCGGCCGCCGCAAAAGCTCATCCAGATCTAAGTGCTCTGTCCCGCGCGCCTGGTCCATGCTCCACGGCAAGACCATTTACCTTCCAATCTCATCCTTCATGCGTCCCTTCCGCGCTTGGGATGAAAACGCATGGAACGGTAAATGGCCTTCCAACGCTGCTTTTCCTTGATCTGCAGATGAACGTCCTGCTCGATTTGGTGATGACGCATCTCTTTGCGCTGACGCAGATAGCTTTCGTAGCGTTGCCCATCAAGACGGCCTTGGGCCAGGGCCGCCAACACCGCGCATCCAGGTTCGGTTGTATGGGAACAATCGTTAAAGCGACAGTGAGCGGCCAGCTCCGCGATCTCATCGAAGCAACGTGCCAGTGAGCTGTCGTCGCCGACCAGTTGCAGTTCACGCATGCCGGGCGTGTCGATGAGAATCGCACCACCGGGCAGGGGAATCAACTCCCGGTGCGTGGTGGTGTGCCGGCCCTTGCTGTCGTCCTGTCGTACCGGCGCGGTGCGCAACGTCTCGCGGCCCAGCAGCGTGTTGACCAGCGTGGACTTGCCCACCCCGGAGGAACCAAGCAGCGCCCCGGTCTTGCCCGGCCCCAACGCCTCGCGCAGCGACTCCAGCCCCAAATCGGCCGTGGCGCTGACAACCAGGATCGGTACCCCACAGGCGATGGATTCCGTCTGTTGCCTTGCATCGTCCGAATCGTCACACAGATCCGCCTTGTTCAGGACAATGACGGGCTCGGCCCCCGATTCGTACGCCAGCGTCAGGTACCGTTCCATGCGGCGCAGATTAAAATCGTGATCGAGCCCGCTTACAAGAAAGATGGTGTCCACATTGCTGGCGACGACCTGTTCTTCGCTCTTGCCCCCGGCCGAGCGTCGGACAAAAGCCGAGCGACGCGGCAGCACCGCATGAATGATAGCACGCGACAAGGCATCCGGCTGTTCAGCCACCACCCAATCGCCCACCGCGGGCAAGTCTCGGCGCATCGGCGTCCGATGCCGCAATCGTCCGCTGATCTCGCCCAGCATTTCCCCCTCCTCAGAGGCAACAACATAGACGCCTCGATGCTCGCGGACGACACGTGCCGGCACTCCCTTCGTCTCGTTAATGGCGGCAAAGGCCTGTGCCCACGCCCCCGTCCAGCCCATCGTCTCAAGGTTCATCGCCGGCCTCCTTCCTCGCCGCAGACACGTTTGCCCAAGGGATCCGGCGGAAAGGCCGTTCGGCTCGACGAACGCCGCGTCAACAAGCGCATAGCCGACGGAGTGTCGTCCCCAAAGATCTGCTTCGTGTGGAGTGTTTCGCAGTATTCACCAGGCAATGCAACGCGCGGGCAGGCACGCTTGCGAGCGTTCCGATTCCATATTTGTAGCATGGGTTGTAGTCCTTGTCATGTCGTTGTCGTTCACGGCACGCGCATCGATCCACGCCGACTGGGCATAAAGATAACGCAGGCCGTCTCGCGCACTGGCGAGCGGTTCATGATAGTGGCAATGGATGTGGTGCAAGGCGCCGCTGGACCCGTATGGCACGCTGCCAAGGTGTCCCGCTCGTCAGCATACGCGACGCTTCGAGACACTCACTCCGGGCCAGACCGCCTAGACACTCCAAAGAACGACAATCGCTGACATACAACCTCCTGGCAATGACTCACTCAACAAAGACCATTATACCTCGCCACAAGCAGCCTTGTCAAACCCCCCCGGCGTGCCGCTTTTTTTGCGTGCCGCTCCGAATGCACCCTGCTCACTTGTCTTAAACATCCCAGGCGGTATACTCTAAGTAGAAGCTGCCTTTCCGGCGGTGGCCACAAAATGTGCCCGCAACACAGGAGTTCCAAACATGGCCCGGATCCTCGTCACCTATTATAGTCGCACCGGTAACACCAAGAAGATGGCTCAGGTCATCGCCGACGCCGCTGCTGATGTCTGCAATACCGACGTCCAATGCCTGTCCGTTGCTGATCTGGCCCCCAAAAACCTGCTCGACTATGACGCCATCATCATGGGCTCGCCCACCTATTACGGCTCCATGGCGGCCGATCTGAAAAAACTCATCGACGACTCCGTCGCCTTCCACGGCAAACTGGCCGGCAAGATTGGCGCCGCCTTCACCTCCAGCGGCAACATCGGTGGTGGCAACGAAACGACCGTCCTCGACATCCTCAAAGCCCTGCTCATTCACGGCATGATCGTACAGGGCAGCGCCCAGGGCGACCACTACGGCCCCGTCTCCATTGGCACACCCGACGACCGTGTCCTTGCTGAATGCAAAAAGGTGGGCCAAATCGTGGCCGAACTGGCCGGCAAACTTCACGGCTGATAAAGGGAAACTCGAAACCGTCCGACGAGGCAAACACGTACGCCATGAACAAACACTGGACCAAAGACGACCTTATCACTCTCTCCCGCACCTATCAGCACAGCGCCCTGCTCATGGCCGCGGCCGAACTTGACCTCTTCTCACCCCTGGCTCAACACCCTTATACCGCCGGCGAACTCGCCCGACACCTCCACGCCTCGGCCCGTCCCCTTCAAGTCCTGCTCGATGCTCTTGCCGGCCTCGACCTGCTCGACAAACAAGACGATCGCTATCACCTCTCGCACCCACTCCAGGACCTGCTGGTCGAATCCCGCCCGGAAAACATTCTCGGCGCCCTGCGTCACCAGGCCAACTGCGCCCGCCGCTGGCACCAGCTTGCCCAAGTCATTCTTCAGGGGCATGCCGAACCCCACCAGCCCAGCGTTCGCGGTGCCCAGGCCGACCAACAAGCCTTTGTCACTGCCATGCACACCTTCTCCGACCCGCAAGCCGACGCCCTCGTGGCCCGCCTCAAACCCCTGCAATGCCGACACATCCTCGACGTCGGCGGCGCCTCGGGCACATGGACCATGGCCCTGCTCCGTGCCGCTCCCCACGCCAAAGCCACCCTCTTCGATCTGCCCCCCGTTATTCCGCTGGCCCAACAACGCCTGCTCGACGCCGGTTTCGCCCACCGCGCCGCCTGCATCTCCGGTGACTTCTACCACGACGAATTGCCTGGCCATGCCGATTTCGCCTGGCTCAGCGCGATCGTCCACCAGAACAGCCGCGGCCAAAATCGCGAACTGTTCGCCAAAATCCATCGTGCACTCAACTCGCCAGGCCAACTCGTTATTCGCGACGTCGTTATGCAACCCGGTCGTACCGAACCCCTTGCCGGCGCCCTCTTCGCCGTCAACATGCTTGTCTCCACCGACGCGGGCACTACCTTTACCTTCGACGAACTCCGCGACGATCTCCACGCCGCCGCCTTCACCAAGGTCGAACTGATCTACCACGACGAGTTTATGAACTCCCTCCTCGTCGCCCACAAGAAGTGACCCCCCCTTTATCCGCCTACCGCCGACGCTTCAACTTCTGCCGCCTCCGCGTCCTTCTCTCTCGACCGTGCCAGTTCCTAATTGTCTTCCTTCACCGCTCGCGGAATCGTAAAACAGAACACACTGCCCTGGCCCTGCTCCGACTCCACCCATATGCGGCCTCCGTGCCGCTCGACAATCTTTTTGCACAACGCCAAACCCACCCCAGCACTTCCTCCTGATTCCTGTTGGCCCGACCTGAACATCTCAAATATCCCCTCACGCTGGTCCGCTGCAATTCCCCGCCCGTTATCGCCGACGCGCACCAGCCAGCACTCCGGCCGCTCCTCTCCGCTTACCCTCACCACCGGCGCCGCGGCCCCGCGATAACGCAGTGCATTACTGATCAAATGCTCAAGCACTTGTTCCACCTGACGTCCATCCGCCACGATCGTGGGCAGACTTGACACCTCCAGCCGCCCCCCTGAACGACTGAATACGTCCGCCAGTCGCCGCTGCAAGGTCGCTACCACCTCTCCCAGGGCCACCGGGCCCACTTGCAGCACCTGGCCCACCAGTCGCGAATAACCCAACAGTGCCTCCACGCGTCGCTCCAACTGCTCGCCCTCACGCCCGATACGCTCCACCAACTGCTGCTGCTCCTCGCCCAAACGCCCCTCACAATCCTGGAGCAAATGACGCGCGTCATCCGCCAACAAATTCAAAGGCCGACGCAAATCCCAGGCCACTAACCGGGCAAAACTATCCAATTCCCGGTTGCTGCGCTCCAACTCCATCGCAAACGTCCGCAACTCCTCCTCCAACTGCCGCCGCTCCGTTATGTCCCGTATCGCCGCCACCCGCACCTGACGCCCCGCATAGGGCATCATCCGGGCGCAGACCTCCACGGGAAACTCCCGGCCGTCCTGCCGCCGACAAAACGCCTCGTAGACCTCCGTGCTGCGACGACGAATGTTATCAATGACCACTTCCCGCGAGCCTTCCGCGACAAACTCCAGCACATTCCGGCCCGCCATTGCCTCTATCTCGCAACCAAGCATCGCAGGAAAAGCATGATTCGTGTCCAGAATACGCCCCTCTTCGTGGATTACCACCCCCTCGAACGCCGCCTCCGACAATCGCCGAAAACGCTCTTCGCTTTCCCGCAGCGACTCCTCCGCCTGCTTACGCTCGCTGATGTCCTCCATGATATTGATTACATAATCCGGCCCCCCTCTGCCCCCTTGCACCCGCGAGGCCGTCAATCGCACCGACAGCAACGATCCGTCCTTGTGCCGACAACCTAACTCCAGTGTGCCGCGTTCCTGGTCGCCCGCCCGCAAGGCCTCGAAAAGCTCTCCCGCGGCCGCTCGGTCCTCCGGCGACAGTAACCCCTTCAAGCCCCCCTGACGCAACTCGCTACGACTGGTCCCCAGCATCTCCTCCAACGCCCGGTTGATCTCCACCACCCGGCCGTCCATATCCTCCAACGCCACCCCCACCGCTGAGCCCTGAAAGATCGCCCGCAATCGTGACTCCCGCTCTCGCAACGCCTGTTCGCTCACTCGTAACTGTTCGTTTGTCAATTGCAACTCTTCCTCCGCCCACTTTCGTTCGCTGATGTCTCGTATCACCATCAAACCATGCCGCACCCCTGCGTACTCCAAGCCGCTCGCCTGAATGTCTACATCCAGACGCGTTCCGTCCTTGTTCACCATCACCGTTTCGTGCCGGAAATCCTCACCCGATGCAAGCGCCGCCACAAAAGCCTCATACCAGGACGCGTGCTCCTCATCCAGCAATGCCCCGACGGTCAACTCACCAAACTCCGCACCCGTGTAACCGAACATCCGGCAAGCCTGCGGATTCGCTTCCACCACCTCGCCGGTCTCTTTCACCAAGAGCACCGCGTCCATTGCCGAAGCAAAAATCACTCGATAACGCGCCTCGCTCGCGCGAAACGCCGCCTCCGCCTCCGCCAGTCGCTGCTCCTGCTCCAACTGGCCCAGCACGTGAACCACCAGTGACGGCAGCACGTCCAAAAACGCCCCATCCTTCACCACGTAATCCCGCGCCCCCAGCTTCATGACCTCTACAGCGATTTTCTCATCCCCCCGGCCCGTCACCAGCACAAACGGCAACGTTCTGCCCGACCGTGCTAACGACTCAACCACCTCCCGCCCTGTCATATCCGGCAACTGGTAATCCAGCAGCAGCAAATCCACATCGTGAAGCCCCAGCCAATTCAAGGCCTCCTGGCCGCTGCTGGCCCACTCCATCGCTATCCCCCGGCTAAGCAACTGGCCTTCGATCAAACGCGAGAGCCCCCCGTCATCCTCCACCAGCAGCACCTTTGCCCTCGTCGCGTTGGCCATTGTAAACCTCAAATCAACTGCTTGTCTCGCGCCACGTTCGCCTTTTGTCCCCGGGTCCCTTTTGTTCTCAATCCCTCAGCGCTCTCGCTTTGTGTTTTTCGCCCGGCAACTCCACGAAGAACCTGCTACCCTGGCCTGCCTCCGACTCCGCCCAGATCCGGCCGCCATGACGCTCCACGATCTTCTTCGCTATCGTTAATCCTACACCTTCCCCCTCGCTTTCGCCACTATGTTCCCGATGGAAAAGCTTGAAAACGGTCTCCCGCCGCCCTTCCGGAATCCCCACACCGTTGTCCGCCATGCAATATAACACCGTCTGGCCCGTTCGCCGTCCCGATAACCTCACCCTGCTCTCCCGTGACGCCTCCCGATACTTCAACGCGTTGTCCAGCAAATTCGTAAACACCCGGCTGATCTGCTCGCGATCCCCCCAGCATTCCGGCAAAGAGGCCACCTCCAACGTTACCTGCCCCTCCTCCAGCTGATATTCCATCGCCGCCCGAATCTCCCCGATCAGCACGTTCATATCCAAAGGCTCCAAACGCAAGGCCGCCCCCCCCACCCGCGACAACTGAAGCAGCCCGTTGATCAACGCATCCATTTTGCGCACACTCGCACGCACATAATAAAGCGCCTCCGGGATGTCCTGCTCCAGCAACGAGCCCACATCCGCCTGGGCCTGCGCCTCCAGCACCTGCCCTGCCAACGCGCCCTGCAAACGGGCGCAATATTTCTCTAAATGCCGGCTGAAGCCCTCCACGTTGACCAAAGGCGACCGCAAATCGTGGCTCGTCGCGTGAATCAACGACTCCAGCTCCATATTCTTCGCCTCCAACGCCTCTGTCAAACGCTCCCGGTCCTCTTGCGCCTGCTTCTGTTCCGTAACATCCCGCACGATGGCCCATAAACGCAATGGCCGACCGTCGTTGTCCCGCACCAGCCATAAACGCAGCCGCACCGGGAAAATACTCCCGTCCTTCCGAAAATACTCCTTCTCATATTCGTCGGCGTAACCCCGCTCCAACGCCTGCGCCACCACCCGCTTCTGTTGTTCATGCCACCGCACCGGCGTCAGGTCCCAGAACGTCAACCCCTGTATCTCCTCCAGTGTGTAGCCCAGCATGTCCAGAAATGCCTGGTTCGCCTCCTGAATACGCCCGTCCATCCCCGTAAAGGCAATCCCGTCCCGGCTGCCCTCGTAAAGCCCCCGATACTTCTCTTCCGATATCTCCAATGCCTGCCGCGCCTGCTTCCGCTCCGTAATGTCCTCGGCGATTCCCGCCAGACGGTACACCTTGCCCTGTTCGTCCGTCACCGCAAAACCCCGGTCCTTCACCCATCGCACTCCCCCGTCGGGACGCACGATCCGATACTGTGACTCAAAGGGTATCCCTTCACGCTCCTGCGCAAAATGAAAGTGCACGCGCTCGGCATCCTCGTCATGCACCGCCTCCGTCCACGTCTCCGCCCGGTCATACAACTCCTTCACCGACCGCCCAAATACCGATTCATATCCCGGACTCACGTAGAGAAAACGACGTGAAGCCACATCGTAAAGCCAGAATATCTCCCCGATATTCTCTGCCAACTGCCGAAAACGTTCCTCGCTCTCACGCAAGTTTTCCTCCGCCCGACGCCGATCCGTCACATCCCGGCTGACCCCCACCAGCCCCACCACTTCCTCGCGACTGTCACGCAAGGCCACCTTCGTCGTCAGCAGGTAACGCAAACGCCCCTGACTGTCCACCGTGTCCTGCTCCTTGTTCAGCAAAGGCCAACCTCGGGACATCACCTCCTCTTCTTCCTCGCGATACTGCACCGCCTGGGCCGCCTCGTAAAAATCCCCGTCCGTCTTGCCCAACAACGCCTCCGTCGACGCCGCACCCATCACTAACGCCGTCGCCTCGTTGGCCATCACGAAACGGTGCTCACGGTCCTTCACGTACACACAGTCCGGAAGACTCCCCACCAGCGTCCGAAGCAACTGCTCCTCCTTCTCCAACCGATCCTGTGTCTCCTTCTGCTCTGTGATGTCACGCATGTATTCGATCGCTCCTTTGACTGCCCCTGTCTTACTGTCACGTAACGGAAACGAATGCAAATCAAGCCAGCCCTGCAATTGCCCCCCAGCGCCGATCCGTGGCACAACTGCCTGGGCAATCTCCTGGTGCGTCAAGGTACGCTGCGCTGGACACTGCTTGCACAGCACGTCCTGTCCGTGGTACGCCTCGTAGCACTTCTTGCCCACCAAGGGCATCTTATGAGCGTACCATCGCTCCATTGTCGCGTTCACACGCAAGATCCGGTATTCCGTGTCCAGCACACTGATCCCGTCCGTGATGCTCGACAATACCTCCGATAGCAGCCGTTCCTCTTCAGGGATACTCGCTCCCTGGGCCAGGCTCCCCTCTGCTGCCCGCATTACCCCCTGCGCCCCCGTTAACGTGCCGGCCCCGTCATACTCTCCGTACCAGCACGTTGCCCCGACCCACTCGCTTGCGTCCTTACGACGAAAACGCAACGTCTTGGCTAAGCCCGTCCCCTGCGAACGGCCCTCAAGCCAGCGTTCCAGGCCCCCGCGTGCCCACGCCTTGCTCTCTCCCACCAGTATCTCCGCCAGCATCCTGCCCACCACATCCGCCACCTCGTAACCCAACGTGTCCGCCACAGCCCCGTTCACAAACGTCACTCGTCCCTGGCCATCCAGACGCCAGAGCACCTCGCCGGCGCGGTCTAGTAGACGCCGCAGCACGTCTATCGATCCAGAGTGCTCCAACGACTTGCCCGACCCCGCCGAAGGCGACGCAGTGTCCTTGCTCATCTTGCCTCCACTCTATATAGCCCGGCCGCCCGACCGACAATTGTCCTGCGTCGGCACCTCACCTGGTGCCTGAGACGGCCAGCCCGCTTGCATGGCTGACAAACCAGCCCCATCTAACGGGCCTCTGCCTTTGCCCCTTCACATAGTCTCTCTGCCTTAATTATAGCCCCTCCTGCCCCAACGTACCAAAAACGGCAGCTTATTACCCCTCGGCTGGACGGCCCCTTGCGACTATGGTACACTCTCGCCAGCGGATATCCTGACCGCCTCGCCTGCCTGGGCCCCACGTCCACGCCCGCGCCGCCTCAGGCTGACCCAAGCCGCCACGTTACCAAAACCCTGTAAAAAAAAAGACTTACAGCGAACAAACACGAGGGTCCACCCCATGCCCAAAGACAAAATCCGCGTTTGCGTCATCGGCGCAGGCCAAATGGCCAACAAAGTCCACTACCCCTCCCTCGCCTCCTTCGACGACCTCGAAATCGTCGGCATCTCCGCCTTCAACCCCCACCACCTCCGCGACACCGCCCAACGCTTCAGCATCCCTCCCGAAAACTGCTTCCAGGCCGACCACCCCACCAGCTACCAGAAAATGATCGAAAAAACCCAACCCGACGCCGTCTACGCCATCGGCCACCCCCACGTCATGATTGACCCCTGGATCTGGTGCCTCCAGCAGCACCTCCACCTCTTCATCGAAAAACCCATGGGCCTCAACCTCCACCAGGCCCAGTCACTAGCCCACCTCGCCCAAAAACACCGCTGCATCACCCAGGTAGGCCACCAACGTCGCTCATGCCCCCTGCTCGTCAAAATGCGCGACCTCTGCCTCCAACGCGGACCCATCAACCACGCCGTCTGCGAATTCTTCAAGTGCGAACCCGACCCCTTCATAGGCCCCCGCGACCACATGTTCGACGACACCGTCCACGCCATCGACACCGTCCGCTGGATGTGTGCCGGCGACATCGTCGACATCCACTCCCACTGCCGACGCATCGGCACCCCCGACATCAACTATATATCAGCCACCCTCTACTTCGACAACGGCTCCGTCGGCTCCCTCGTCAACTCCTGGACCAGCGGCCGACGCGTCTTCCGCGTCCAGATGCACGCCCCCAAAATCTACGTCGACGCCGAAGTCGAAAACCAAGCCACCCTCTACGCCAACGGCGACTACCAAGGCGTCACCTACCACACCGCCGACGTCGCCGGCAGCGATCAATTCCATGTCTTCGCAGGCTTCGAAGCCAAGCACCGCGAATTCGTCGACGCCGTCAAAAACAACACCCACACCACCTCCTCACCCTTCGACGACACCCTCAAAACCATCCACGCCGCCCAAACCATCCTAGCCCAAAACCTTCTCAACCCATAACCCTTCAATCTCGGCGGTGTCGCGGGCATCTTGCCCGCGGATCAATCACTCTTATCCACGAAGCGGCCCAAAGCCTGGCTGAGCAGTAGTAACCCAACGCGATCAGTGCGAATACTGAGAAAACACACCAGTCTATATCTATAAGTAACATACCGCGTCACTCCAAAGCCACTGTAGGGCCGTCACCGCAGGCGACACTTCCCCTTGTCCTTTATGTCTTTTTATTAGATTCTGTCAATCCTGTTAATCCTGTCAAAAAACCCTCTTCTCCTCCTCTCCATTCATAACTCATAACTCCTAACTCATAACTCTCTTCGCCCCCCCCCCCCCC
>CAYNXW010000062.1:0-10961 GCA_964401265.1 uncultured Pirellulales bacterium
GATGTATTTGTACAAGGATGGTTGCTTGGTGGGAACGGGCAAGGCATCGGGCAAGTGCGAATACGACACGGGGTGCATGTGGAATGTAATCGGAGCGGTTGACAGGGGGAATTGGCAGCACTTCGCGGGGACCATCGACGCAGTGCAGGTTTGGAGCCGGGCCCTGAGTGGTCGCGAGGTTGGACGTTTATTGGAGCAGCCACCAACGGGGGAGACAGAGGGGCTGGTGGGGTACTGGATGTTTGACGAGGGTTCAGGGCGAGACGTGAAGGATAGCAGTGGCGAGGGTAACGGGGGAGTGTTCAGGGGGTGTGAATCGCGAAGTTTGGCCTTCTAGCGAGCGAGTCGGCGGTGGAGCTGGTTCCAGGAAAAGTGTCGTCCGGGGCAGTGGGTGACGGCACCGGGGACTTGGCCGTGCCCTTTGATCTTATTGGTCGGGATGTGGTAGCGTTGCTGCAGGAACCGAACGAGACGGGCGAGGGCGTCGTACTGGGCCGTGCTCGGCCGTTTCTTGTCGAAGTCGCCAACGAGACAGATGCCGATGGTGTGTTCGTTCCAGTAGTTGTCGTCGCAGCTTCGTGGTCGGCAGTGGGCACCTTCGCGTTGCTGCTTCCAGCGGAATCCGACCTCGATTTTTCCGTCGGTGGCGCCGTTGTCGATAACGAAGTGGTAGCCGACGCCGTCCCAGCCGCGTTCCTTGTGCCAGCGGTCGATTTCCGCCAGGTTGCCACCTTCGCTGGCGGAGTGATGGATGATGATGCCGCGCCAGTCTCTCATTTTCCCGAGGCGGGCGGGCGGTATCCAGGCGGCGGGCACGTTGGCAGGCCTATTGTTCGTGGACGAGAAGGTGCCGGGAGGCAGCGGCTGATGGGCGTAGGCGACACGGCGGACGGTGGGGGGAGGCAGGGTGTCTCGGCCGGCGGGCCCGCAACCGGTGATGAGATAAGAGCAGGCGAGGCAAGCCAAGAGGCTGGCCCAGAGGCGGCACTTGTCATCCATGACGCGCGAGGGGAACATCCATTTGGTCCTTTTTTGGTGTGGGTAAGCGGTGCCAGTCATCTGGCCTGCAGGTCGTCCACGGCTTCAGCAAGAGTCTTATAGATGTTGAAGAGCATGTCAAGGCGTGTTTTGTGTAGGACGTCGAGGACAGCGGGCTGAGGCGCGACGAGGTTAAGGCGGCCTTGGTGGTCCCGGCAGCGTTTGTGGGCGCGGATGAGTGAGCCGAGGCCGCTGCTGGCAGTGAAGTCGAGGCGTTGGAGGTCGATGGCGAGACGATACCTTCGGCGGGCAAAGGCTTCGTCGAGGCATCGGTTGAGGTTTTCCGCCTGTGCCATGTCGGCGGAACCGGCGAGTCGTACGACGGTGACGTCGCCGCTGTCCGAGGTGTCAATATGCAAGGTTGGGCAGGGCATAGGGTATGTTCATCCTGCTTTGTTGAGTTTTACGAGGCGGACCTGATTTCCCAGCTTGTTATATTCGACGGAATTCATGTATGCCTTCATGAGCATGATGCCGCGGCCGCTGGGGGTTTCCAGATTTTCCCGCACGGTAGGGTCGGGGACAGCGGTGGGGTTGAATCCTGTACCCTGGTCGGCAATGGTGATCTCGGTTTTTTCGTTGGAGACGGCATAACAGATGCGTATCTTTTTGGTGGGGTCTCCGCCATTGCCATGACGAATAGCGTTGCTGAGAGCTTCTTCGAGGCAGAGGCGTATGGCAAAGGTCTGCTCTTCGGAGAAGCCACAGTGAGCAGCTTGCTCAACGATGCGATCTTCCACTTCTTTGGCGTGAAGGAAGTCGTTGGGGATTTCGAGTTCACACGGGTTTTCGTTGGGCATATTGAGGTTCGGGCAGCTGGCGAAGGAATCGCATGGCCGACAAGGAGCGAGCAGGCAGGTCAGGCAATGAAGCTGTTGATGGCCATTTCTTCGGTATCGCAAATATCGAAGAGTTTGTTAAGTTTCGTAATGACAAATATTTCCAGCAAGGCGGCGCGGATGTTGCAGAGCTTGAGCGAGCCTCCGCTTTCTTCCACACGCTTGCAGAGTCTGATGAGAGTCCCCAAGGCCATGCTGGAGAGGTGTTTGACGCGGGAGAAGCTCAGCACCATCCTGACCGGGGCATTGTCTTCCACGACGGCGAAGAGGGTCTCGGCAATGGCGGCGATGGTGGATTCGTCGAGGATCTCCTCGTCCAGCAACTCCACGAGGGTAAGCCCATTGTGGTGTCGGACCTGAATTTTCGCGGCACCATATCTTTTCATGTTCTTTCCTCGCATATCGTTTATCCAAAGGTGCGGAATGAACTTGCGGTCGGCGTCATCCAGAGGCAGCGGTGGTTATTGTAGGGACCGTCAGAATAGAGAACAAGTCAATTTGCCGGGCAGGCCAAATTTTTACTGCAGCCTATTTGAGGAAATTTCCCAAGTCGTAGACCATGAGCAGTTTTCTCAGCAGCAGGTAGTTTTGGCCCTGGTGGCAAGTGACGTGGCCGGAGACGCGGAACATGATTTGCGTTTTGGCGCCTTGCGTGTTGTTTTCGACAACTTCGAGTCTTCGACAGGGATGCAGCAGGAGCGGTGGCTCAAGGACCGTGGGGTCGTCAGCTTCCAGCAACAGCGTCCAGGTCTGGGCCTGCCGATTGAATTGGAGGCGTCCCAGCCGATCGACCATGGCAAATCCTTCACGATACGGTGCCTGCGTAGAGGCATGTTGCCTTCGGGGGAGGTCCTTGCCCGTCAACGCGGCTTGCCCCGTCCCAGGCTCAGGCAGGGTCGTTGGGCGCGGGCCGCTAGGCGCGGGGGTGTTCCCATTGCGTTTTGAGCTGCCGCGGGCATCCGGCCGCGGGGTGTTTTCGCCGTCGGCGGGCAAGCCGAGAGGCCGCGTGCGCGGAATGGCCAAGAGCATCCGGCGAAGCCGGTCAGGCAGCTCGGAGGGGGCTGGGGAGTCCTTCTTCTCTGCCTTGGACAGGCCATCGCGGGCGTCTTTCTGGCCCGGGCGCAACTGCGAGCTGTTGGCGGCAGCGGAGCGTTTGGCTTCTTTTCTGCTGCCGTCAGCACCGAAGAGTCCTTCGGTGGCCACTTTGGTAGGTAGGATATAATTCCTTTTGTGATAGGTAGTTATCTCGCCCCATATACGAAACTCCACGGTAAGATCGACTCGATCGTTGACGACCTTGGTCATCGCGGCGAGCCATTTGCAGGGCAGCACCTCGATGGGACGAGCGAAGGGGTCGGCGTGCTGCGCAGGCGCGGGGGTGTTGGGCGACGCTGCGGGGCTCTGAGAGGCGTCCGCCTTGGAGGGTAGCTCGGCGGCAAAAGCCTCAGGAAAGACCACGAACCACTCGGGCTGGCCCGGTAGTTGAACAAGGCGGGCGCGTCGCCCGGCAATCTGGAAGCCTTCCGGCAGCACGGTGGTGGGCAGAGGGGCCGCAGTAGCTCGTTGCGGGGCGGCCGCGGCTCCGCGAGCGGTTTGGGCACAGACGGGCAGGCCCAAGAGAGCAAGCCAGAGTAGAATCAGCAGATTCCGGCAGCGGCCAGACAACAGTGAGGCTGTGGGATGACGATGGGCCATAATTGCACCAGTTTCTTGTGAACGTTAGCCGTTCAGGTTAACCGAATACCGTTTAATTGTAGGCACGACCTCGGCCACGGTTTGAGCAATATGCATAAAGTCCGCCTCGGCCTGGCCTCGCGTCACGAGGGTATCGATAACGGGTTTCCAGAAGTCCCCCAGCATGATCATCGGCCGTTGGGGCATCATCCGCTTATTGATGAGTTCCCATACCATGGCGATTTCGAGCAGGGTGCCCGTTCGTCCAGGCAGGGCCACGTAGGCCTGCCCGATGTCGATGAGCGTGGTGAGCCGTTGCGTGAGCGTTTCGGTCTCGATTTCGCGGTCGACCCAAGGGTTGGGTGCGGCCCGTCGAAAGGCTTGGCACGTAACGCCGATGCTCAAACCGCCATTCTCGCGGGCAGCGTGGGCCGTGGCGGCCATCGTGCCCCCATAGCCGCCGTTGCCGATGTTGTAGCCCGCGCAGGCGAGTGCCTTTCCGAGCTCATACGCTTGGCGATACTCAAGGGTGTCCGGCGGCGCGTCGCTGGCACCGAAGACAACGACTGTGGCACGTTGAGGGTCGGTCATCATGGCCATAGTGTAGTGGCGAGCGTCGGCGGCGGCAAGAGGGAGGCACAGGGCAAGCGCAGGGCTTGGCAGTTCACCTCCCCAGGCTATCTCTTGGCGAGAGCCTGGGTGATCGTGTCGGCGAGGGTTTCCGCCCGGCCCGCCGGGTATTCCTTAGCAGGCCATTGCGTGAAAACGGCATCTCCGGGCCGCCGCGGGATGAGGTGCAAATGCACGTGCCTGACCAGTTGGCCGGCACAGGAGTGATTGTTGTTGAGCACATTATAGCCGGGAGCATCGACGGCGGCCGTAACCGCCGGAGCGACGATCTGTACAGCACGCATCAGCTCGGAGGCAATTTCGGGCGGCAGTTCTTCCAATCGCTCATGGTGTGCCTTGGGAATCACTAACGTGTGCCCATCGTTAAGAGGCCCCACGTCCAGAAATGCCAAGACAGTATCCGTTTCGAAGACTTTGTGGCAGGGGATTTGCCCTTGGACGATTTTGCAGAACACACAATCGACGGACATTACTGACTCCTCGCACGCGTGACCCGCCGCCATCACAGGCAACCACTATCGCGTTGAGCCCAGCCCAGAAACATCGCCCCACGCCAGCGTGCCAGGCCCGCCCAAGCGAGCCGAACCGCCTGGTTCCCTATGTCACCACAGCACCCTGACACCACACCGACTTTCCACGGTCTCAAACGCCGGCGTCCGCCCTACTCTTCGGTTTCAGCAGCAGCTTCTTTGCTCTGAGCCTGCTCTTCCTGCGGAGCATCCGAGCCCGCATCCTGCGCGGTCGCATCGGTCTTCTCTGGGCGAGTGCGCTTCGAAGAGGAGCACTCTTTCAGCTCGCCAACGAGTTGCAGAAGCACCTGTTGGGCGTTATCACCGATGCGGCGCAGCGGCAGATTAATGATACGCGTGTACCCACCGTTGCGATTTTGGTACTGCGGGCCGATTTCGGAAAACAGTTTCCCAATGACGGTGGTTTCCCGGACAGGCTCACCGTTTTCGACATTGCAGATGTCCCGGTCCTGGAGCAGCGCGATGGCGCGGCGTCGAGCGTGCAGCGAGCCGTCCTTTGCGAGCGTGATGAGTTTCTCGGCAAAGGGCTTCACAAACTTGGCCTTTTCTCGCGTAGTGGAGATGGTGCCGTGCTCGAAGAGCGAAGCGGCCAGGTTGCGCCGTAAGGCGGCCCGATGTGCCGATGTACGACTTAAATGTTTTCCGGCATGGCGGTGTCTCATGTTCCGTTCCTATCGTATAGAGGTCTTCACGGTTGGCGTGAGAGCCTGTCGTCTATTCTTCCTCAGGGGTTTCAGGAGCTTCAGCGTTTTCCGAGTCTTCCGATGCTTCCGGTGTTTCCGCTCCTTCAGCATCATCACTGTCTTCGTCCGGCACGGCGGGGGCGCCACCTCCGAGGCCCATACCCAGTTCCAAGCCCATATCAGCGAGTTTACGTTTGACTTCCCGAAGGCTGGTCTTTCCAAAGCTCCGCAAGCCTAGCAGTTGGCTTTCAGTCAGCCGCACGATATCGCCAACCGTTTCCATTTTCGCCATTTCCAGGCAATTATTGGCACGAACGGACAGGTCGAGCTGCTGGATAGGCATCTCAATTTTAGCGGCGAGTTCTTCGTCCAGCTCAGCCATGGGGGCTTCTTCCACGCCCGGCGCTTCGGGCGCAGCCAGTTCATCGCCTAGCTCGAAGTACTGGACGAACGGGCCAAGGTGCTTGCGCAGGATTTTCGCGGCCTCAACCAGGGCAAGCTCGGGCCCGATGGTGCTATCCGTCCAGATTTCCATGATCAGCCGATCGTAGTTGATCTTCTGCCCAACGCGTGTTTCCTCGGTCTTGTAGCGAACACGCCGCACGGGCGAGTAGATGGCGTCGATGGGAATGACGCCCACTTCGCGTTCGGCGGCCTCTTCTTCATCGGTGCCCGCGGGAACATAGCCCCTTCCCTTGTCGACCGTCATTTCCATCTGGAACTCGACGTCGTCGGTGAGGGTTGCCAACACAAGGTCCTTATTCACAACAGTGATCGCCGTGTCCGCTTCAATCTGACCAGCGGTAACGACACCGGCCTTGTTCGCTGAAATCGTCATGGTCTTCGGTTCATCCGCATCAAGCTTCACAACCAAAGACTTGACATTGAGCACGATGTCGCCAATGTCTTCCAGCACGCCGGGCAGCGAGGTAAACTCATGCGGCGCCCCAGCGATTTTGACGTGCGTCACCGCAGCCCCCTCAAGTGCAGAGAGCAATATACGCCGGAGGCTATTGCCGACCGTAATCCCGAAACCTCTTTCGAAGGGGTCGATGATCAGCCGTCCATAGCTTTGGTTTGAAACTTCGCGATCGAGTTCGACCCGCGAGGGTAATTCGAGCCCGCGCCATCGTATACGCATAATGTTCGGCCTCCGTATTAGCCACAACCATCATCAGCCCGTTCGTCGCCGGTCAGGCAGGCCGGCAGGCCGATACGAATCCAGGCTTTCTTTAGTCAGGCAGGTTAACGGTAAAAATTACTATCAATATGCCATGCCCGTTTCGGGCAACCGACCGGCGGCGACCGGCCACACTTCGCTCATTTACCGCGAGCACAATTCCACAATCAACTGTTCCTCAACAGGTATCTGAACGTCATCCCGCGTCGGCAGTGCCACGATGACCCCTTCCATCGTGTTAGCATCTGCCTGTAACCACGGCTGCACCGACGCGTTAGGATTGCCCTCAATGGCAGCCTTAACGGCCTTCTTGGTCTTATCAGCAGCCTTGAATGAGACTTTGTCACCCTGGCTGACCAGGAAACTCGGGATATCAACCTTATGCCCGTTGACGTGCACGTGACCGTGGGCGATAAGCAGTCGCGCCTGCTTACGCGAAAGGGCAAAGCCCATCTTCTGAATCACATTGTCCAGCCTTCTTTCGAGCAGCGCCAAAAGCACCTCACCCGTGTTGCCACGCAGTCTCTCGGCACGCTTGAAGTAGTTGGTGAACTGCTTTTCGAAGACACCGTAGTAACGTTTGACCTTCTGTTTTTCCCGGAGGCGCACACCGTAATCGCTGACACGCCCTCTCCTCCAGGCAAACATTCCCGGCGGACGGTTACGGTCCTGGCGTTCCATGGGGCACTTCGCGGTTTCGCAACGTGCTCCCTTGAGCATGAGCTTGACGCCTTCGCGGCGACACAGGCGGCAAACGGGTCCCAAGTATCTACCCATTCTAAAGATTACTCCTCAAGGCATTTAACACGCGTTCCGCCGGGCGCGTCTCGTCCGGCCCGTGTGCGGCGTGTGTTGTCGGTCTAGACTCTCCTACGTTTCTTCGGTCGGCATCCGTTGTGAGGCAGCGGGGTAACGTCCTCTATCGAGGCGATTCGCATGCCCGCAGCCTGCAACGCGGTGACGGCAGATTCACGCCCGGACCCCGCGCCCTTCACCCGGACTTCAACTTCCACCACACCAAATTTCTTGGCCGTGTTGGCGCATTTTTCCGCAGCACGCTGGGCCGCAAAGGGCGTGCTCTTGCGCGAGCCCTTAAACCCAATCGTACCGGCAGAGTCCCAACAAAGGGTCTCGCCGTTCGCGTCAGTAATCGTGATAATAGTGTTATTGAACGAGGCCTTGATGTGGGCCACACCTTTACCCACGTGTCGCCTGATCTTTTTCTTTCCTGCTCTCTTGGCCATATCGTTTCCTCGGGCAATGTTGAGGTCCGGCTAGGGCGGACCGTTACGCTCTCATTTCCTTGACGCCCTTCTTACCGGCGACCGTCTTACGCGGTCCCTTTCTCGATCGGGCGTTGCTCTGCGTGTTCTGCCCCCTCACCGGAAGGCCCCGGCGGTGCCGAAGCCCCCGATAGCAGGCAATATCACGCAGACGCGCAACATCCTGAGCAACCTGACGACGCAACTGGCCTTCGATAACATAGTTGCGGTCAAGAATCCCGGCGATGCGACTAACCTCATCGTCCGTGAGCTCCTTGGCGCGAATAGTCTCGGAGATCTGAGCCTCTTTCAGGATTTGCTTGGACAAGTGCGCGCCGATACCCTGAATGTAAGTCAGAGCGACCCAGACGGGCTTGTCATTTGGTACATCAATACCAGCAATACGTGGCATAAGGACACCTCATCGTGATTATCATTTCCCTTGCCGCTGCTTGTGTCGGGGATTCGCAGTGCAAATCACCCGGACGACACCACGCCGGCGTACGATCTTGCAGTTTTCGCAAATTCTCTTAACGGAGCTACGTACTTTCATAATGTCACCTGCTGTCAACTGAGTCGAGTTCACTTCCTCAGCGTGATCCGTCCTCGCGACAAATCATAGGGGCTAATCTCGACCGTTACGGTATCGCCAGGCAGGATACGAATGAAGTTCATCCGCATCTTGCCGGAGACATGGGCAAGAATTTCGTGGCCGTTCTCGAGCACCACCTTGAACACAGCGTTCGGCAGCGCGTCGACCACAGTCGCATCGACCCGTATGGCGTCTTTTTTAGGCATACGTTCGTCTTTTTTCCTCTCGTTGGCTGCCGCACAGTGGCCGTTAGCGTTGGTTTACTAACTGCCCGCCGTGAGTACCTCGGCGCCGCTGTCCGTAACAGCGATCGTATGTTCAAAGTGCGCCGCGGGTTGTCCGTCAGCGGTCACGACGGTCCAGCCGTCTGCGAGCACCCGGACTCTCCACGTGCCCATGTTCACCATGGGCTCTACGGCCAGCACCATCCCCTTGCGTAGCAAGAGGTCATTCTCAAGCAGCTCTCTGCTAACAAAGTTGGGCAGCTTGGGCTCTTCGTGCATGCTCCGGCCAATGCCATGACCTACATATTCGCGAACTACGCCCAACCCTGCGCCCTCGGCATGCTTCTGCATCCGGGCCGCAATCTCGCTCCAATACCGCCCAGGCCTGATCTGCTCAACGGCGATGTCGAGCACTTCCTCCGTCACCCGAACCAGTTGCTGCACCTGCCCAGAGCACTCGCCCACCATAATCGTCGTGGCGGCGTCGCCACAATAGCCACCGAGCTTCACACCGCAATCGATGCTGATGATATCGCCATCACCCAGTCTCCGCTCGCCGGGAATCCCATGGACAACCTCTTCGTTGACACTGGCACAGATGCTGGCCGGATAATCAAACCGCGCCGACGGCATACTGACGCCCTTAAAAAGGGCAATGCCCCCGGCCTCAGCAATCATCCCATCACTGACCTGAGCCAATTCCGCAGTGCT
The DNA here is from genome assembly GCA_964401265.1 of uncultured Pirellulales bacterium. Taxonomy (GTDB): domain Bacteria; phylum Planctomycetota; class Phycisphaerae; order Sedimentisphaerales; family SM23-30; genus CAYNXW01. The sequence goes on from CAYNXW010000062.1 coordinate 9,364, forward strand.
CACCCCAGCTTTGGCAACCTCTCTTAACTTTTGCAGGATCCGCCCTACCACACTTCCGGCGGCACGGATCAGCTCAATCTCACGGTTGGTGCGTATCGCGACGGCCATTTTCCTCACATACCAGCCTTGCCCTTGACGTCATCAACGGCAGCAAACATCTGCACCGTCACATCGTCAATAGACACGTTGCCATCGATGTTGTGCAGGGCACTTTTCTCATAGAAGTCTATCAGTGGGGCCGTTTGTTCGTGATACGTAGCAATACGGTGCCGAACGACCTCAGAAGTATCATCCGACCGTTGCACCAGGCTCGCACCGTCCTTATCACACGTTTCCCCGTTCTTCGGCGGGTTGAAGGCCATGTGGTAAACAGCACCGCAGCTAGGACAACTGCGCCGGCCCGTAATCCGTTGTTCCAGTTTATCGTCGTCCACACCCAGGTTCAGCGCAACGTCCACACGTTGACCAGCCTTCTCCAGGGCCTCGTCAAGGGCACGAGCCTGGCCTATGGTCCTCGGAAAGCCGTCAAGCACAACGCCCGCCCCATTGCTGGCAGGCTGAATCTCCTTCATCATCATCGAGACGATCAGATCATCCGGCACCAACTGGCCGCTATCCATGTACCCCTGAGCCTCTTTACCCAGCTCCGTCCCCTCCTTGCGCTCACGCCGCAGGATGTCGCCACTGGAAAGATGATTCACGCCGTAGCGTTCAACGAGGCGCTTGCATTGCGTGCCTTTGCCCGCACCGGGCGGTCCTAGAAAAACGATAATCACGCGTAGGCTCCCTTGATCCGTCCGCCTTCCATGAAGCCGGCGTAGTTTCGCATAATCAGGTTCGTCTCAATTCGCTGCACCAGGTCAAGCGAAACCGAGACAACAATCAGCAGACCCGTGCCACCCAGGAACGTGGCAACATTCCACGGAATCTCCAGCCAGACAAAGATCAGCGTGGGCACTACGGCAATGAGCGACAGGAACGCAGCACCAACGTACGTAATACGTCCCATAACTTTTTCCAAGTACTCCGCCGTCCGTCGCCCCGGCCGCAGCCCCGGGATGAAGCTGCCATAGTCGCGAAGATTATTCGCCATCTCTTTCGGCTGAAACTGCACCGTCGTCCAGAAGTAGGCAAAGAAGTAAATCAGAGCAATGTAGAGCACGTTGTACATGAACGAACTGTTCTGCATCGCCGTCTGCATCTCGGCAAGCACGATTGACTCGGGCCAAATGTTCTGAATGTAACCAATCAACAGCGAAGGAAACAGCATCAGCGTCGAGGCGAAAATGATGGGCATCACGCCGCCATGATTCACCCGCAAAGGCAGGTACTGCCGCTGGCCCCCGTAGACCCGTCGCCCCCGGGTCATCTTGGCCTGCTGAATGGGGATGCGACGCTGGGCCTGCGTTATCAGAATGGCACCCGCCACAACCGCAACAAAACCAACCGCCAGAAAGATGATCTTCGACATGCCGATTTGGTTCGGCGCGGGATTAATTGAAAAGTCCGCGTTCTGGACGACCTGGCCTATAGCCCAGGGCATACGCACGACAATCCCTGCCATGATGATCAGACTGATCCCGTTGCCGATGCCGTAC